>CAZNUK010000026.1:0-2037 GCA_964576255.1 uncultured Butyrivibrio sp. | reverse complement strand
AGCGGAACTTTTTGGCTGTCGGAAACCTCTGGGAAGCTTCCTTGGTTTCTGACGGTAGTTTTTGGCGTCTGAGAAACCGCGGGCGGTTTCTCAGCGGAACTTTTTGGCTGTCGGAAACCTCTTGGAAGCTTCCTTGGTTTCTGACGGTAGTTTTTGGCGTCTGAGAAACCGCGGGCGGTTTCTCAGTGGAACTTTTTGGCTGTCGGAAACCTCTTGAACACTATTTAAAATATTCATCTATAATTCTTTGTACTTTTACTACTGTTAACGGATTGTCCTTTGTTTCATAAGTCAATATCAAATTAACAGACGGGATAATACCATGGGAACTATATAACTTGATTTTTTCGCATGCTTTATTTGCATATTCCACATCATCCATTTTTCCAAAATGCTCCCAATATATTACTCTTCCATTAACAGGATGACGCATTGTAAAATCTGGATATAAGATATTCTTACCTAAAGCCAATTGACACTCATAACGATATGGAATTTTTGCATTATACAAAGACATATCAATGATAACTTCCGACTTGGAACGAAGTAAATTTCCCGAACTGCTTTTATGAACCAAATTCTCAGTATAATAAGGATTAGTTGCATATGATTTCATTGTCCACTTAAATAATTCTTCCGACACAGGAACGAACTGAGATGATATCAGTTCTCTGATTTCCGAATTATTAATTAGTAATTCGGAAGCACTATTTATCTTTGAGCAACCTTTTATATACTTTTTAGAAGCCTTATATTCGGCAATAAGTTCTTCAAGATATAATTCCAAATATCTCTTATATGCCAGCTTTTCAGCATATGAGCGATTTTTCTTAGAAATATAGCTTTTTGTGTGTCCATCACTGACAAACCACTTGTATCTCCCCTGACAAGAACAGCACACAAACTGCCCCTCCGGCATTCCCTTCAGCTTGTTCTTAGTCATCTTAATCTCTTTTTCCAGTTCCCCAATTCTGTTTTCAATTTCTTTAAAAATAATACCGCCTCCTCTTGTAAAATTAATAATGCCCCCTAAAATAGCCTCTAAAAATCAATGCGGAAAAGTCTTTACGAATCAAACAATAAAAATGAATAAATAAAAATCTGAAATAAAATAGAAAAACAAGCACTGCCCACAGGCGCGTGTCCGTGGGCAATGCATTAAAACACAAAATTATTTTCTTCTCTGAAGGAAACCTGGGATGTTAATCTCTCTTTCCTTAACGCTAGCCTCTGTTGGCTTAGCAAGTCCAGGAATAGGCTTAGCCTCTGCCTGAGCTGTATATCCTGACTGATATGTAGGAGCTGCCGGTCTGTTAACCTGTGGATTCTTAAATCCGTAGCCTGCAAAAGCACTTGCAGCCGCTGTGGAATATCCGTCAAGTCCTGTTGCGATAACTGTAATAGTAGCCTGGTCAGCAACTGAATCGTCATACATAGCACCGAAGATAATGTTGGCATTCTCTCCTGCAAGCTCCTGTACGTAGCTGGCAGCCTCGTTAGCTTCCATTAATCCGATATCACCACTAATGTTAATAATAACATGTGATGCACCTTCAATTGTTGTCTCAAGAAGTGGGCTGGCAACAGCAAGCTTAACTGCTTCAACTGCCTTGTCATCTCCCTTAGCCACACCGATACCGATATGCGCGATACCCTTGTCCTTCATAACTGTCTGAACGTCAGCGAAGTCAAGGTTAATAAGTCCAGGAACATTGATAAGGTCAGTGATTCCCTGAACCGCCTGCTGAAGAACCTCGTCAGCCTTCTTAAGTGCATCCGGCATAGATGTTCTGCGGTCTACAATTTCTAATAATTTGTCGTTAGGAATAACGATTAATGTATCAACGCTTTCTTTAAGCTTCTCAATACCACTGACTGCATTAGTCATTCTGGTCTTAGCTTCAAACTTAAATGGCTTAGTTACTACACCAACAGTAAGGATACCCATATCCTTAGCAATCTTAGCAACTACAGGTGCAGCACCTGTTCCGGTTCCGCCACCCATACCACAGGTAACGAACACCATGTCCGCTCCCC
>CAZNUK010000025.1:0-28856 GCA_964576255.1 uncultured Butyrivibrio sp. | reverse complement strand
GGATATAATTTTTTGGAGTTAAAAAGTTAAATTTCACTATTTACCGATAACTCCAGAGCAAGCCGAAAGTAAGCTAGAATGCCCAATCCGCCCTTCGGGATTGGGCAAAGCAAGCCAAAAGCAAGTTAAAATGCCCAATCCGCCCCGCGGGATTGGGCAGAGGAAGCCAAAAGCAAGCTAAAATGCCCAATCCGCCCTGCGGGATTGGGTGGGGCAAGCCAAAAACAAGCTAAAATGCCCAATCCGCCCCGCGGGATTGGGCAGAGCAAGCCAAAAGCAAGCTAAAATGCCCAATCCGCTCTGCGGGATTGGGCAGAGCAAGCTAAAAGCAAGCTAAAATGCCCAATCCGCCGTCTTTGCCGAGGACGTTGGACCTATTTGAAGCAAATGAAGCTATAGAGACGGCAAAAAGTCTCTATGGAAATCTTTCCTCGCCTCAGGTCCGGTTTTCAAAATAGGAAGTCTCTATAGCTTCATCTTGGAGCTATAGAGACTTTTTGCTGTCTATATACGTAAAAAACATCAAAATAAGTCCCGTTGCATAGTGCAAGACCGCACCACAACAAGAGCCATAAGCCTGGCATTAAGGGAGTCTGGAAAAAGCCATGAGCCTGGCATTAACGAATAGTCCGCTTAATTGGACTTTGAATTTGTTATACTTTAATTGTAGACGGAAATGTAACATAAAACCCTACAAAAAGTAGGCAAGATTTACTTATGATTTTAATTAAAGCGAGGAGTGTGTTGCTATGAGAAAAGAAAATAATGGAAACGGATTAGTTGTTGTATTTATTATTATTGGAATTTGTTTGAGCGGATTATTCTCGTGTGATTCAGAAGAGACATGTATCGAGTCAGGATGTGACAATGAACAGTATTCCGGAAGTAGCTACTGTTATTTGCACAAATCTTCCACAAGCAATAAGTCCTACAAATCCAATACAACTAATTACAATAGTGGTTCAAGTAGCTCAAGCTATAACAGTAGTTCAAGTAGCTCAAGCTACAATAGCGACTCAAGTAGTTCCAGCTCTGGTGGTTCGGGGTCAAGTAATAGCTCCGGCAGTTCAAGCAAGAAAAACTCATACTCTAATTCATACAACTCCTATGATGAGGGATATGAGGATGTATACGAGAATGATGATTACGATTGGGACAGATATTGGGAAGATGATGAGTACGCAGACGGCGTGGATGATGCAATGGATGAGTTAGATTGGTAGAAGAGAGAGGTGAATTTATATGGTTGAAACATTAGTTAAAGGATGGGCATGTGTTATAGCTTCAGGAGTATTATTTCTTATGGTATTTTGCTGTGGGAATTTGGGACTTGCTTTTATATGTTGTGCAGGAGGGATTTTTTTCCTTAACCTGGCTTGCAAGGTTGTTAATAATGGACCTGATGAAATGAAAAAAATCATGGCTGAGCACGAAAGGGAACAGAGAGCCCGTAAATCAGCAAGAGCTGAAAATAATTCTGTTGGACCAGTTTTTATATGGATTGATAAGGACTGATGTGAAATGGGAGAATGTAGCATGAGTGATACGCAATTATTTGATAACAAAGAAATTATTATTTTTCCGGATTTTCGGGAGATGAAGGAAGAAGTGGAGAGACTTAGAACGGAGTTGTCCATGCTTGTGTTGGAGCGAGATGAATTGAAATTTGTTATCTGCAAAAATATTGAGATGGAATATATGCTCAAGCTAGGAAGTTTGGAATACAAAGCATATGAGGCTCAATGCGCTTCCCTTAGATTAAAGAGAAAAATAGAGCTTATTCAAGCAAGGTTAAATCGTCAGGAAGCGGTTAATTTGCCAAAGATTGATGAACGACTTGATAAAGAATTCATCCGGTATCAGCAGGAATTGAATAAGCAGATTGACAAGATGAATGAGGCTTTAAGCTATAAAGACGGGGAGTTTTTGTCTGAGTATGACAATAAGGCGTTAAAGAAGCTTTACCGAAGAATTGTCAAGGTGCTGCATCCGGATATCAATCCTGAGGTGACTAAGTCTCAGATGCAATTGATGGAGAATGCGATTATGGCATACAAAAATGGCGATTTGCAGACACTGCGGATTATTGATGAAATGGTGAGCGAGCATCAATTACCGGAGCAGCACAAGGATGCTTTTAGCCTGCTTATAGAAGAACGAGACAGATTGAATTCAATGATTGAGGACGTGAAGAAAAGCATTAATACAATCAAGTCAGAGTATCCGTATAACCTCAAAAATATTTTGATGGGCGAAGAAAAAGTTGAGCAGAGGAAAGTGGAACTGGAGGGACTTTTGGAACAGTACAAGGAGCTTATTGAGGTATACAACACCATGATAGAAGAAATGCTGAGGTGACATTATGAGCGAGTTGATTACAATCGAGGGTAGTGGAATTGTTGGTTTGTTTCACAGTGGCAATGGTGGACTGAATGTTACGAAGCCATTTGAAAAGGACATATACCTGTATGAGACACATGTGGCGGGCACTACACATGTGGAGGGAATTGAGGAATTAGAGCCGCATCTCAATGTGGAGGATAAGCTTAATTTTTTCAGAGAGCCGGACAATTCCTATGATGAATATGCGATTGTTATCAAGACCGCCAATGGCGTAAAGCTTGGCTATGTGCCGAGACAGAACAACAGAATTTTTGCGAGACTGATGGATGCAGGGAAGCTTTTGTTTGCCAGAATATCAAGGAAGGAATTAATAAGCGACTGGGTGAAAATTGATATTAAGGTATATTTGCGAGATTAAAGGAGGTGCGGTATGGATAATGGATTTTTAGCTTTTAAAAGGATTGGAGGTGTTTCAAATGGAAACTTTTATATTAGAAATTCAAGAGACAATCGATTCTGCCACCCGGGCGCAGTCCGCGCTGGACGCGGGCATGTGGTCGAGTCTTGCTGACTTGGTTACAAATTCATTTTTGTTCTCATACAACAAGCATAGAAAGCTTTCAATGGCTGATGAGGCTCTGGAAAATGCCCAAAAAGCAGTGAACAGCCTCAACCGCCGATTAAACCGCCTTGCCGAACTTGGCAGAGTAAATATGGAAAAACACAACCTTACGTCGGTGGGGGACTTGTGGTTAGACTTTGAGCTACTAGACGCTATGACGCACATCAAAATTGGAAACGCCCAAAGGAATGTCACCAATGCAATCAAACAGGTGGAGAGGATAAGGAAGAATTTGAAGGCGAAGTTGGCGGAGATGAAGCGGTGAGGGATAGTAAATAAAAATACGGTCTAATGACCGCATTTATGTGAAAAATATAGTACATTAATCTACATTATAGTAGAAATTTATACATTTATACTAATATAACATAATATGTAAAAAAAGAAAATAGCTAGTTGACATGTTTAATCATTAACAATAATATATAGACATACAGTACATTATAAAATATGGAGGTTGCATATGAGAAAAATATCACAATTCAAAAGAAAATATTCACAATCTAAGACCTTAAGGTTTAGAGCTTTGCCTGTGGGTGCAACAGATGACAATTTTAAAAAGAAGCTATTACTTCAAGAAGATGAGGAACGTTCAGAAAGTTATAAAAAAGTAAAACGTCTTATGGACGAGTATCATAAGTCCTTTATTGAGGATGTGTTAACTCATATTGAATTAGAAGGCTTGGAAGAGTTTTCGGAGTTATATTTTAAAAGTGGAAAAGATTCCTCTGAGCTTAAAAAAATGGAAGATATAGAAATAAAATTGAGAAAACAGATAGGGAAGGCGTTTGTTTCGGATAAGAGATACAGCAAATTATTTAAAGCTGATATGATACATGAATTACTTCCAAATTACTTTAATGATGAAGAGTCAAGAAGTGTTGTGGCGCAGTTTAATGACTTTTCTACATATTTTTCTGGATTCTTTATTAATAGAGCTAATATCTATTCGATTGAGCCTAAAAGCACAGGAATTGCACATAGATGTATTAATGTGAATCTTTTAAAGTTTTTGGATAATGTTAAGTCGTATAGCAAAATAAAAATTGTTCTTGAAACACAACTTAAGGAAGTGTATGAACATTATTCAGATTTATTACCTATTAGTGTTGATGGAATGTTTGAGGTTAGAGCTTTTAATTTAGTTTTGTCACAAAAAGGTATAAAACGATACAATGAACTAATTGGGGGATATGTAAATTTAGATGGTTCACATATAAAAGGAATTAATCAATATATTAATTTGTATAACCAAAGTGCAGAAAAAAAAGATAGATTGCCACTATTAAAGCCGTTATTTAAACAGATATTAAGTGATGCAGAAAGTATTTCATTTATTCCTGAGCAGTTTTTAAATGATCAAGAATTGTTAGATGCAATAAAAGACTTTTATTCATATGCAGATGGTGGAGAAGTAAAAGGTTTAAAAAATGTATTAGATAATTTAGAAAAAGTGTTTACAGACTTTGATTCGGTTGATTGTAATGGAATATATGTAAAAAATGGACCTTATGTAACGGAGTTGTCTAAATCTGTTTTTGGAGATTGGGGCGCTATCAATGAAGGCTGGAATATTTCATATGACGAAAAGAGTAATGCTAGAAATAAAGATTCGGATAAATATATAGAAACTAGAAAAAAGGCTTTTAAAGTAGTAAAAAGTTTTTCACTTGCAGAACTTATAACTTATGGTGAGATAGTGAGTGAAAGAATTGTAGATATCAACGAGTATTTGTCTGATGGAGTTTTGAAAGCATGTAAAGAAATTAAATTGAATTATCAGCAGATAGAAGATTTAGTTTCAAAAAAATATTTAGGTGAAAAATTATCTAAAGATGAAGCAAACGTTTCAAATATTAAGAAATTTCTTGATTCAATAAAAACGTTGGAGCATTTTCTTAAAATGATTATTGCAACCGGAAAAGAAGAAGTAAAGGATGAGCTTTTTTATAGCGCATTTATGCCGTTATATGAAGAAGTTGCCAATTTAGATGGTATATATGACAAAGTCAGAAATTACTTGTCTAAAAAGCCGTATTCAAAAGAGAAGATTAAACTTAATTTTGAAAATTCTCAATTGTTAGGCGGATGGGACAAAAACAAAGAAAGAGATTATCGTACTGTTTTATTACGTAAAGATAATAATTATTATCTTGCAATAATGGATAAAACAAATAACAAAGTATTTGTTGATTATCCTTATGAAGATGGCGAAGAATATTTTGATAAGATGGAATACAAATTACTACCAGGTCCGAATAAAATGTTACCTAAAGTGTTTTTTGCAAATTCTAATATAGACTATTTCAAACCATCTTCAAAAATACTTCAAATAAGAAGTAAGGAAACTTTTAAAAAGGGAGCTAATTTTAATTTAGATGATTGCCATGCAATGATAGATTTTTATAAGCAATCTATTGAAAAGCACGAAGATTGGAAAAATTTTAATTTTAAATTTAAACAAACAACTGAATATAATGATATTGGCGAATTCTATAAGGATGTAAAAGAACAAGGATATTCAATAGGATTTAAAAAAGTTTCAGCAAAATATATACATGAAATGGTTGATAGTGGTCAGCTTTATTTGTTTCGAATTTACAACAAGGATTTTTCGTCTTGTAGCAAAGGAATTCCAAATCTTCATACAATGTATTTTCAGATGTTATTTGATGAAAGAAATTTAGCTGACGTTGTATATCAATTAAATGGTGGAGCTGAAATGTTTTATAGAAAGGCAAGCTTGAAAAAAGAACATCCGGAACATCCAGCAGGAATATCTATTGATAATAAAAATCCTGACAATCCTAAAAAGCAAAGTGTATTTAGATTTGATCTTTATAAGGATAAACGCTATATGGAAGATCAATATTATTTACATTTGCCAATTACTCTTAATTTTAAAACAAATAGTATGTTTAACATGAATTTTGCAGTAAGAAAGGCCATTAAAAATTGTGATAATAATTATGTGATTGGTATTGATAGAGGGGAGCGAAATCTATTATATATATCAGTTGTAAATGAATATGGAGAGATTGTAGAACAGTATTCAATGAACGAAATTGTTACAAGTTGTAACGATGTAACATATAAAACAGATTATCATAAGCTTTTGGATGAAAAAGAAAAAGGCCGTAAAAAGTCTAAACAGGATTGGACAACAATTGAAAATATCAAGGAACTTAAAGAAGGATATTTAAGTCAGGTTGTACATAAAATTTGTGAACTTGTAGTTAAGTATGATGCAATAATAGCGCTTGAAGATTTAAACAGTGGATTTAAAAATTTTAGACGCAAAGTGGAAAAAGAAGTTTATCAGAAGTTTGAAAAAATGCTAACGGAGAAGCTTGCATATTTAGTTGACAAAAAAATTCCGGCAGAAGAAGACGGAGGTTTGTTAAATGCCTATCAGTTGACTAATAAACCGGGGAATTTAGATAAACCAAAGCAGGATGGATTTATTATGTATGTTCCTGCTTGGCTTACAAGTAATATTGACCCGGTAACCGGATTTGTGGATTTGTTGAAACCAAAATCAAATATGAGCATGAGTGCAGCAAAAGATTTTTTTGGTCGATTTGATTCAATTAAGTATAATTCTGCAGAGGAATTTTTTGAATTCACATTTAATTATGATAATTTTCCTAAGGGTTCAATGTGCAAGAGAAAGGAGTGGACAGTATGTACATATGGTGATAGGATTGTCAATTTCCGTAATCCGGAGAAAAATAATAATTTTGATTCTAAAAAGGTATTATTAACAGATGAATTTAAAAATTTGTTTGCGGACTATAATATTATTTTGAATGAAGATTTAAAAGAACAGATATTAGTTCAAAATAAGAAAGAATTTTTTGCAGCATTAATAAAATTATTTGCACTTACTTTACAGATGAGAAACAGTGAAACAAGAAACATTGAAGTTGATTATATAATTTCTCCTGTAAAAGATGAGAACGGTGAATTTTTTGATAGTAGAAAAAATACAGAAAATTCTAAATTACCTCATAATGCAGATGCAAATGGAGCATACAATATTGCACGAAAAGCATTGTATGCAATAAATGTGATTAAGCAAACAGATGAAGAATTGTTAGATAAGGCTATGATTTATCCAAAGAATAAAGAATGGCTTGAATATGTTCAAAGATAATGGAAGATTTAATAAAAATAACACAAATTAATGATTTTATATTTTGTCCTGCCTCCATATATTTTCATAATTTATATGGAGACAGGGATAAAACCACATATCAGCGAAAAGAACAGATTAATGGCATTTATGCCCACGAAAAAATTGATACTGGTGCATATACAACTGCTAAAAAAATCTTAATGGGATATGACGTGTATTGCGAAGAATTGGGACTTATAGGGAAGATTGATATGTTTGACACTGAAAAATGTCTACTCAGAGAGCGAAAAAAGAAAATAAAAGTAATATATGATGGATATGTTTTTCAGTTATATGCACAATTATATTCTTTAAGAGAAATGGGTTATGTTGTCAAAACGATTCAACTTTATAGCATGGATGATAACAAGGTTTATAAAATCAGTCTTCCAGAAGACAATGTGGAAATGGATAAAAAATTCAAGGATACTATAGAAAACATAAGAAACTTTTCAATGGAGGAGTTTGTTCAGACAAACAAAGAAAAATGTATGCATTGCATATATGAGCCTGCTTGCGATAAAACAATGTTGGAGGGGTAATGTTAGATATTAATGATTTTTCTAAAAAACAAATAATAGTGTATACTCCGGCTTGGGGAGACAAAATGTCCTTTAGAAATGATAATATTATAATTACATCTAAAGTGGGAGAAATTAAATATCAGCATACATGTCATAAAATATTTATGATATTTGTGATTGGAGATACCACTATTACTACCGGCTTAATTAGAAGAGCAAAAAAGTACGGTTTTTCCATATGCTTTACTTCTCTTGGGCTAAAGTTATATGCAACATTGGATGCAAAGATGGCAGGAAATACAATTTTGCATAGAAAGCAGTATGCGTATTCAAATGGAGATATTGCTCAGAAGTTAATATGTAACAAGATTGCAAACGAACGAAGTGTTTTATTAAAAATTCGTAACAAGACACCGGATGTTCAAGAGGGTATTGCTATTTTGGATAGCTATCTAAAACAGTTAAATGAGGAAACGTTTGAAGGTAGTAATTTATTGGCAATTGAAGGAAATGCTGCAAAAGTGTATTTCGCTCGCATTTTTAATCGAATTAATTGGAAAGGACGTAAGCCAAGAATAAAATTTGATTATATTAATTCTATGTTGGATATAGGTTATACCATCTTGTTTAACTTTATTGATGCAATTTTACAGGTCTTTGGTTTCGATACATATCAGGGAGTTTTGCATACTAACTTTTATATGAGGAAGTCTTTGGTGTGTGATATTATTGAACCGTTTAGAGTTATTATTGATTGGAAAGTTAGAACGGGAATACAGCTTGAGCAATTTAAGGAAAGTGATTTTGTTAAGGTTGGAGAGCAGTGGCAACTAGAATATAAAAAATCTTCACATTATACTGGAATTTTTTTGAATGAAATATTGGAGTATAAAGAGGAAATTTTTCTTTATATTAGAAGTTATTATCGTTGCTTTATGAAAAATAAAGAAATATCCGAGTTCCCAGAGTTTTTGTATAAATGAGGTGGTGGTTTAATGATTATAATTAGCTATGATATTTCTGATGATAAATTGAGGACAAAGTTTTCTAAATATTTGGAACGCTATGGTCATAGAATACAATATTCGGTTTTTGAAATTGACAATAGTGAGAGAGTGTTAGATAATATAGTTAATGAAATAAAAAATAGGTTTGAGAAGAAATTTGATCAACGTGATAGTATTGTTATTTTTATTTTATCTAATTGGTGCAAAACGATTAAGATGGGCTATGCTGCAAATGATAATAAAGATTTAGTGATGATATAGTTGCAAACCTAGGTTTTTATTTTTGGATTAAAGGTTTCTTAATTATGAAAATATGCAAAATGAACAAAAAAATTAAATTTTTAAGCGGTTTAATCCCTTGTTTTTGGTAAATATTCCAGTGTACGGATTAAGAAACCTATAATTTCTACTATGGTGTAGATACCAGATGCCCCGACTTAATAAGGTTATTAAGAAACCTATAATTTCTACTATGGTGTAGATTGACATGATTCGTTCCTTTCTATATTTATTAAGAAACCTATAATTTCTACTATGGTGTAGATGAGATATATCATCATAAGACATCCCAGATTAAGAAACCTATAATTTCTACTATGGTGTAGATTTTAAAGGAGTTTGTTGCTGTTCTGCCGATTAAGAAACCTATAATTTCTACTATGGTGTAGATGATATGGTATTTGTACATTATTTGATGATTAAGAAACCTATAATTTCTACTATGGTGTAGATTCAGTACATTAAGGAAGCACAAATGAGATTAAGAAACCTATAATTTCTACTATGGTGTAGATAAGCGTTATTTTCCTGTTAGAATATCCGATTAAGAAACCTATAATTTCTACTATGGTGTAGATAAATCAAGTGTTTTTTCAAAGCATTTGATTAAGAAACCTATAATTTCTACTATGGTGTAGATTAACCTTAAATAACAAAGCGAATCATGATTAAGAAACCTATAATTTCTACTATGGTGTAGATGAAGTTGCGACACGTTCAAAGCCTTTGGATTAAGAAACCTATAATTTCTACTATGGTGTAGATAGAATCAGTACTAGTCATTCTATTAAGGATTAAGAAACCTATAATTTCTACTATGGTGTAGATCCTACGGATACATCTTGTATACATTCGATTAAGAAACCTATAATTTCTACTATGGTGTAGATTTGCTCCGTCAACACATTCTGACACCTGATTAAGAAACCTATAATTTCTACTATGGTGTAGATGCAGAGTACGGATGGAAAGTGGTATACGATTAAGAAACCTATAATTTCTACTATGGTGTAGATTTAATCTCTACTAAGCCCTCATAACTAGATTAAGAAACCTATAATTTCTACTATGGTGTAGATTTGTGCTTGGTTTAGTTGTAGCAAGGCGATTAAGAAACCTAAAATTTTTACTGTTGAGTAGATATTTCACATACTATATGTGTAAAAGTACTGGAAAAAATGTCTAAATAACATTCAAAATGGTTATAACGATAATTAATAAAATAAGGGTTACCGCACAATGGATTGCGCGTATGAAAATTGCTTCGCAATGGCGCGCAAGTAGGCACGGAATTTGCAAACAAATTCCGCACAATCGGTAACCCCTTTTTCACTCCACCAAACACCACACCAAATCATCCACATAATAATTAAGCTTTATAGGTCTTACGGCGTCTTGGACCATCACTTCGCCTTTGAAGGTCAGTATTTTGCGGGTGGATTCGGATATGTAAGCGTTATATACCTTCAGCCTTTCTTCGCCGATGCGGACATAGAGGGGAAGGATGTTGCCGTTGCTGTCGTAGGTGGCAATAGCGGGAACGGCTTTTATATGTGAGCAGTCGGTTGGTACTTTTGAAATAATTACAGTCATGGTAACCTCCTCATAATAAGAACAAGTGTTCGATAAGAATATATCATAGTGAGGTTGTGGAGTCAAGGTTTTGGCGCTGAGAAATAATGGGAGAGGAAAGCTTTGATGAGGATTTTGGGCAATAAAATAAGAGGTAGTACACCTACGTTTTTGTGGGTGCTACCTCCTTTTGTTAGTGGGTGCTAAGTGTTTACAAGCTTCTCAAATTCTTCCACACTCATTTCTGCTTTTTTGGCAGCAACATCAATGGCGATGTCGCCGTCTTTAACTAATGAGATGAGGGCTTCAAGTCGACCTTCGCGTTTTCCTTTATTAATCATATCCCTATCATGAACCAATGAATGCATATATTCAGCTCTCCATTCTTTATTGTGGCGGGCATTTCGGACAGCATTATCAAGCTGTTTTACAAAGTCGCCATTAACTGTTTTAGTTTCAATGTAGTTGAGGAAATCCTTTGCTTCTTCGGAAATGTTGTCAAGATTACCCTTAGTGTTATAGAACAATATTGTGCGTTTGTCATTATAGGGCAGTGATATGTCTTCTTGACAAGTGTTGGTAATTGAATAACAACCTAAGTTGCGGTCAAAAGGGTCGGATGTGCAGATAAATATTACATAGCTTTCCTTAAGATTGATGTAATCCATTCCGCTTTCTAATGATGCTAAGTCAATCATACCTTGATAGAAACGACTTCTAAGAGGAAGTTCCTCTTTGGTAACAGTAGTTAGATTTTGCATTTCAGCATCATAGATTCTGTTGAGATTATCCTCAATATACACATCATAGCGTACGCTTTTTGAATCATTACAAATCTTGACAAACTTTTCTACTGTTATTTCACTGGTGTCATCGATTACATTCCCAGTGAGACATTCTAGCATCTTAGTGCAAAGTGCTTTGTCCTTCATTACTTTTCCGAAGATGAAGTTATTCTCAAGACCTAATCCTTCGTATTGCTTTTCCATCTGCTCCATTATCATTGGAGCCTTTAAATCCTTGTGTTCCATAATAGACCTCCTTTATGTGTGCAATACCTTATGAGCAGAAGTCCCATTGGAACCATCACATTCTCCAAGAAATCTTCTGCAATTGTAGTAGTGAAAATTCAGCATAGATTTCCTTGAAAATATGATATAAGAATTTTTCATCTAGAATTATGCCTAAGAAAAGATTATCACAGTTTTAGAGTGGATTCAATCCTTTTTTTGAATAAAAAAAGTTGGGTTTAATGCTTGCGGCGCGCCATATCAAATGTGTGTTGGCGCTCTTTGACATCTGCATAGGACCTATTTGAAGCAAGTGAAGCTATAGAGACCGTCAAAAGTATCTATAGAGATTTTTCGTCCTTTCAGGTCCGGTTTTCAAAACAGAAAGTCTCTATAGCTTCGTCGTGGAGCTATAGAGACTTTTGCCAGTCTCTCTGCGAAAAAAATATTCAAATAGGTCCCATTGACATTTTGGCAGCCTAGCCCGCTCCGCGGGATTGGTCAAAGCAAGCCAGAAAGAAGCTAAAATGCCCAATCTGCACTTAACTCCACACATTTTCAAAATATCTATTGGTAACACCCACTCTAATATGCTATAATAGAGAATAATGTTTTTACGCGCAAGCAAGTGCGCAATGGCGCGCAAGTAGGCACGGAATATGCTTCGCAAATTCCGCACATAAAAATGGATTGCGCGCATAAGAATTGCTACGCAATGGCGCGCAAGTAGGCACGGAATATGCTTCGCAAATTCCGCACATAAATTAATCAAGGAGAATAGCGTATGGAGAAGAAATTATATGATTTAATGGACTGGCCGAATATTGAAGGAATTGTGTATTCAGATTTAACACATCCGAAGAGTCTTTTGGGTCAGCGTATTACTAAGCATGGTCTTTTAATCCAGGCATATTATCCGGCTGCAGTTAAAGCCACTGTTAAGGTTAAGGGCACCGGCGCGCTTCATGAGATGGAGATGGCGGACGAAGAGGGCTATTTTGCAGTTTTGATTTCAGAGAAGAAGAAAATAGATTATACTTTGGTGTTTGAGTTTGAAGATGGCAAAGTAATTGAGATAGAGGATATTTATAATTATCCTTCCCTTATTCCTGCTAAGGAATTGAAGGCTTTTAGTGCTGGTAATAATGTGGAGATTTACAAGTATCTTGGAGCTCATCTGACAGAGGTCGATGGAGTTAAGGGAGTTTTGTTTGCAGTGTGGGCACCTTATGCAATGCGCGTAAGTGTTGTAGGTGATTTTAATAACTGGGATGGACGAGTTCACCAGATGGAGATGATTGACGACTATGGTGTGTTCGAGCTTTTCATTCCGGGAGTTACAGAAGGTGCCATTTACAAATACGAGATTCGTAAGAAGGGTAATGCACTTATACTTAAGGCGGACCCATATGGTTTTAGAACAGAGCTTAGACCGGATACAGCTTCTATTGTATATAATCCTGATAATTTCAAGTGGACAGACTCTAAGTGGATTGATAGCAGGGAAGAGAACAAGTACAAGAAACAGCCATTTGCAATTTATGAGATTCATCCGGGCTCATTTAAGGCAGCAGGGGACGGAAGTACTTTTATTAACTTTAGAGAGCTTGCGCCACAGGTTATTGCACATGTTAAGAAAATGGGATTTACTCATGTTGAATTAATGCCGGTTATGGAGCATCCTTTGGACGCTTCATGGGGATATCAGGTAACGGGATATTATGCGCCTACAGCCAGATATGGTACACCGGATGATTTTAAGTATTTTATGAATGAGATGCATAATGCAGGTATCGGTGTTATTTTGGACTGGGTACCGGCTCATTTTCCTAAGGATGATGCAGGACTTGCGGTGTTTGATGGAACATGCCTGTATGAGCATATGGATAAGAGAAAGGGAGAGCATCCTGAGTGGGGAACTCTCATCTACAATTATTCAAGACCTGAGGTTGCTAATTTCTTGATGGCGAATGCCATTTTCTGGGCGAAAGAATATCACGCTGACGGAATTAGAATGGATGCAGTTGCTTCTGTGCTGTATCTTGACTATGGCAAGAAGCAGGGTGAGTGGGAGCCTAATATGTACGGTGGACACGAGAATTTAGAAGCAGTTGATTTCCTTAAGAAGCTTAATACTGCTTTTAAGAAAAATTGTGGTGCCGCAATGCTTATAGCGGAGGAGTCCACTGCATGGCCTAAGGTAACAGGAGATGTTAAGGACGATTCTCTTGGATTTGACTACAAGTGGAATATGGGATGGATGAATGATTTTCTTGATTTCATGAGTTGTGACCCATTGTTCCGTAAGGGAAGATATGACAAGCTGACATTCAGCATGATTTACGCATATAGTGAAGATTTTATTCTTACTTTTTCTCATGATGAGGTGGTTCATGGCAAATGCTCAATGCTTAATAAGATGCCGGGAGCTACTAAGGCGGAGAAGATGAATAACTTAAGAGCTGCATATGCATTTATGTATACCCATCCTGGCAAGAAGTTAATGTTTATGGGTCAGGAATTTGGTATGGAGAATGAATGGTGGGAAGCCAGAGAGATTGACTGGGAGCTTTCCGAACTCCCTGAGAATCAGCAGTTAATGGAATTTGTTAAGGATCTTAATAAGCTGTATGCCAAGGAGCCGGCACTTTTTGAGCAGGATTTTACACCGGATGGCTTTGAGTGGATTAACAATATTTCTGCTAACGAATGTATTGTTGTGTATGTTAGAAAGGCATCCAATGGGGATGAGCTTGTTGTGGTTTGTAACTTTACACCTGTTGAGAGAGCAGGATATAAGATTGGTGTGCCACATATGGGCAAATACAAAGAGATTTTTAACAGTAATGATGTAAAATACGGCGGAGGCGGTAGCGTTAATAAGCGTGTGATTGCTTCTAAGAAGGATGAGTGCGATGGAAGAGAGAATTCCATTAAACTTACACTGCCGGCAATGGGCGTATCTATTTTAAGATATACCGAAGCGGCAACAGAGCCAAAGAAAACAACAGAGCCAAAGAAAGCAACAGAGCCAAAGAAGGTAACAGAGCCTAAGAAGGCAACAGAGCCTAAGAAAGCAACAGAGCCTAAGAAGGCAGCTGCGCCTAAAAAAGAAGTAGCTAAAAAGGCCCCAGCAAAGAAAGCAGAGCCTAAGAAAGCAACAGAACCTAAGAAAGCAACAGAGCCTAAAAAAGCGAATTCTAAGAAAACTACAGCTAAGAAGTAATAGAGGTATGACAGATGATTTTAGCAAGTAATATTTTTGCTTCTGAGAAATTTCATAATGTTTTGGATACCATTGTTGATTGGTTTATATCAGTGGGATTGGACCTTGTTGTGGCACTTCTGGTACTTGTAATAGGCAAGCGACTTATTAAGTGGGTTTTGAGGCTTATGGAGCGCTCTTATGCCAAGGGAAAGTTAGACCCTATGGTGGCCAAATTCACTTCCTCACTGGTTAAGTTCCTTTTGTATACAGTTTTGACTGTTATGATTGTGGGAATACTTGGAATTCCAACAAGCTCGTTTGTTGCAGCATTAAGTGCTGCGGGAGTGGCCGTAGGTCTGGCACTTCAGGGTAGTCTTGCTAATTTTGCCGGAGGTATTTTAATACTTATGTTTAAGCCGTTTACAATTGGCGATTACATTAAGGAAGATACCCACAGTAATGAAGGAACTGTTATTGGTATTGATTTGTTGTATACCAAGCTTAAAACATCGGATAATAAGCTGATAGTTGTTCCTAACGGAACTTTGGCCAACAGCAGTTTAACTAATTTTACATCCCAGAAGATGAGAAGACTGGATTTGACAGTTGGAATCAGCTATGACTCAGATATTAAGAAGGCCAAGGAGATTTTACTGGATATTATTAATAATAATGAGATGGTTCTCAAAGACCAGGATATCAAAGTATATGTATCCAGTCTTGATGAGAGTCAGGTTACAATTGGTACACGTATGTGGACCAGTACAGATGATTACTGGACTGTTAGATGGGAGCTTTTGGAGTTATATAAGGAACGACTTGAAGCAGGTGGAATTGAGATTCCGTTTAATCAGCTTTCAGTTACTATTAATGAGAAATAGGAGTTGGGAAATTGAGTTCCAAAAAACCAAGAAAAAGATATATATCTGAAATAATTCTGGTGGTTAGTGCATTACTTTTGGGAGTGCTCATCGTAATTCTTGTGTGGAAGAGTAAAACCACTCAGATAATTGAACCTGAAAGAGTTATTCAGGGCAACTTCCCAAGCCCTGCGGAGCTGGTGGAAGAGGATAAGCTTACTTATTTTGCATATATGGATATTCCGGATATGATTTTCAAAAAGATGGATGGAGTTACCTTCAATGAGGATTGCCCGGTAACAAGGGAAGATTTGTGCTATATGAAGGTTCTCTATTGGGGAACGGATAAGCAGGCGCATCAGGGTGAGCTTATAGTTAATAAGGCTATTGCTTCGGATTTGGCGGACATATTTTACAAATTGTATAAGGCGTCCTACCCAATCGGAAGTATACAGTTAATCGAGAATTACGGTGGCAATGATGAGGTATCTATGAGTAATAATAATACCTCTTGCTTTAACGGACGTAAAGTTGCCGGCAGCGATGTGTGGTCGAAGCATGCATATGGTCTGGCGATTGACATTAACCCTCTGTACAACCCTTATGTGGGAGCGGATGGAATAATACTTCCAATATCAGGTGAGGCATATGCCAACAGAGAGGATAGCTTCCTCTACAAAATAGATGAAAATGATTATGCTTATAAGTTGTTTACCTCATATGGTTTTACATGGGGTGGCGACTGGACTAATAATAAGGACTATCAGCATTTTGAAAAAATAATAGAGGAATAGTAACTATTCCTCTAAAAAATCAAACACTGTTTCATAGAATTTATTAAGCACCGGACCAAGCGCTGTATATACTGTGTGTTTGGCACCGGGCATTGTTGCGATTGTGCATGTGCGGATGCCACGGGCTAACGGATAGTGGAGCTCTTGATGCACCACTCGGTCGTTTTCGGCACTTATAATAAGGGTTGGAGTGGTTATTTTGGCAAGGTTGCTTTTTTTGAGCAAAGTACCTTTAACCTTAAGTGCTTCTTTAATCCAGCCGTTGGAAAAAGCAGAGTTCTGATACGCCTCGTTATTAATACGATAATTCAGATTGTGTTTAAAACGGGCTGCACTTGCATCGGAGCTGGTATTAAAATCCGGATTAGGATTAAATGGCTTGGAATGTGGGAAAACAGCTTCCCAGCCTTCTTTTTTACCAAATCTGTTGGCGGCAACGCGAACTACGAAGGAAGGAACTCCGTGGGTCTTAGGACTTACCATAGGCGAAGACAAAATAGCCTTTTTAATCGGAATGTTATCTCGCATCAGGTATAGACCGGTTACGGCACCTCCCATGGAATGACCAAGAATGTGAATAGGTAGTCCACAGGAATTTGGAACAACTACTTCGTTAACAAAGGCTTCCATATCAAGAACATAATGATTAAAATCATCAACATGAGTGATATAGCTTTCCTGATTACTTCGTCCTGACAGGCCGTGACCACGTTGGTCATACATAAACACGTTGTAGCCCATATTAAGAAAGTACCATGCCATTTCGTAGAGCTTCTTATAAAATTCTGTAAAGCCGTGCAGTAATATTACGGAAGCTTTGGCTTCTTTTGCCAGAAAATATTCGTAGGCAATGGAGCAATTATCGAAGGAATTAACGGTTCCGGTGTTGGAATAATTTAAAAGTTCCTTCTCAATATTTAAAATCTCTTGCGAAAATTCTTCTTCTGGTATAATGTTAAGGTTGTGTGTAGGTGTAAATAACATAAAGCACTCCTTGTATGAAATAGTAAAAAGGTGGTGATAATAATGAAATCCTTTAACAGAAAAACCTTGAAAAAGGTGTGGAGAATCATTATTATTACATTAATTGTATATATTTGTGTTTCATTTGCAATTACTAAAATTGTATATGATGCCTGTTTTACCAGATATGATGGTGGACAGGAGATTTCCCCGGATTTGGAGGAAATGGTTGCATCCAGACAAAGTATTACCTTCAAAAGCGATAAAAATACCCTGGTGGGTTATTTTTACGGCAATGACAGCAATAAGGTTGTGGTAATTGCCGGAGGACATAATTCAATAGCAGATGATTATCTGTGGCAGATAAAAAGCTTTGTGGATTATGGTTATTCGGTCTTTGCCTATGACGGCACTGGCTGCGGTGACAGTGAAGGTAAATCCTGCGTTGGTTTTTCCCAACAGGTACTGGATTTGGAAGCTGCTCTTCAATATATTAATGACAATTGTCAGCATGAAGAGTTATATATATTCGGCCACAGCAGGGGCGGTTATGCGGCATGTACTGTGGATGCAGATAAATATAATGTGGATGCCGTAGTAAGTGTAAGCGGTATCAACAGCGCTATGGAGGCTATTATGGAGCCTGCCGCTCAGAGAGTGGGGGCATTAGCCTATGGTAATTATCATTTTCTCTGGCTGTATCAGTCCATGTTATTTGGAGCTGATGTGGTTAATCTAAGCGCCGAAGAGGAGCTTGATAAATCAGGTGTTCCGGCACTTATTGTCCAGGGAATTAATGATGAGGTTGCACCATATGATTCCAGTTCTATATATTCACATAAAGAGGAAATAACCTCTGAGAATGTGGAATATTATGTGTGTGACATTCCCGGACAGGATGGACACACTAACCTGATGTATGATAATGATGGCACTGCTAATGACGTGCTTATGAATATTATTAACCAATTTTACAGTAAAAAGACAACAGTGTCAAACTAAAGGAGATAACAAAAGATGGTTGAGGTACTTATTCCGGCATACAAACCGGATGGAGAATTGATAAAGCTTGTAGAAGAACTTAATAACAGAGAATTATCAGTTCTTGTAGTGGATGATGGAAGCGGAGAAGAATACAATGGCGTATTTGACGCTATTTCGGGCAAAGCAGAGGTTATTCATGCACCGGCTAATGAGGGTAAGGGTTCTGCTCTAAAAAGAGGAATAAAAGCCATTGAAGAGCGTTTCCCCGCATGCACAGGTTTTGTAACAGCTGATGCAGATGGTCAGCACAAGGTGGAAGATATCGTCAAGATTGCCCAGATGATTGAAAATGGTAGCAGCATGGTAGTATCTGTGAGAAATATGACGGGTAAAATACCTGCCCGCTCAATGGTTGGCAATATTTTATCCAGATGGATATATACATTGCTTACCGGACATCATCTTTTGGATAACCAGTCAGGGTTAAGAGGGTTTTCTACCCAGCATATTGACTGGCTTTTGGATGTTGCAGGGGACAAATATGATTATGAGATGAATGTATTATATCATGCGGATAAGCAGCATATTAAGATGGATACAGTTCCAATTGAGGCTATTTACATTGAAGGTAACAAATCCTCCCATTTCAGCCCGATAAAAGATACACTCCGCATATATAAACAGCTGTTTACAAGTGCGAGAGCATCTCTTATTGCAACTGCCGTATGCGGAGTGTTTGCATTAGTAGTATCGTTCTTTTTGGATTATAAAATGTGTATGATAACCGTTCCCATAATGGGATATGTAAGCGGTTTTGTATGTGTTCTGGTTAACAGATACATTTTTAGAAAAATACCATATCGTGATGCAGGAAGAAGTCTTCTTGATCTGGCTGTAAGGTTTACAGTGTATACAGAATGGTGTTTACTTGCATCGCGTCTGGTTCCGGGAATTCCGTTTGCACTGGCATTTTTCTTAATCGTATTCATTCTGGAACCGGTTAGATATTACATATATAAGCTTATAGCTTTTACTCGATTGCGAAAATAAAACTATATATATCCTGCATTCCGTCAATTGTACCAATTTCAATCATCGGATACATCTGAAGAAGATAGTCACAGAGGTTGTTTTTCTCTTCCTCGGTAACATCTTTACCACAGAATGCGGTAACTACCTGCTTGTCATCTATGTCAGGCAGGTTTTTTAATAGGGTAAGAGCGGCATCAATTTTGTCCGGAGAGTCGGATAAAATAGTGTCGTTGGTAAGTCCTATATAGTCATCTTTAAAAATTTCTATTCCATCAATTAAAGCATCCCTTGTGGCGGTGGTTACATAACCTGTTGTAACATTAGGAAGATAGCAGGTCATTTCGGAAATAACGTCATCAACAGTATCAAGAGTTAAATCCATCATAGAAAGAGCAGAGTAGCCCTCAGCAATGGATTTGGTCTTAATAACGTGAACTTTAGCTTCCTTATACATCTTGCCTGCCTGTTCGGCTGTCATAACAATATTGGAGTTGTTAGGCAACACGATAATATGCTCTGCGTTGACCTTCTTAAAGGTCTCAAAAAAGTCCTCAGCAGAAGGGTTGTTAGTCTGTCCACCATCAACAACAGCAGTAACACCGGCTTCCTTAAAGTAATTAATAATTCCCTCACCGGAAGCAACGGCAATAACAGCATATTTCTCCCTAGGTGAATCAGCATTATGACTATGGGAGTCGTTGTGAGAAATGGCCATATTTTCAATCTTAATTGTCACCAATTCGCCAAAAGTTCTGGCATATGCTATTACTTTCTCAGGTTCAAAGCTGTGAACATGAACCTTAACAATAGTATCTTCATTAACGGCAACAATGGAATTGCCAAGTCCTTCAAGGTATGTAATCATATCCTCTATATTGAAGGAAGCAATATCTGTCTTAGTCTGCTGTAATTGAAGAATAAATTCAGTACAGTAACCATAAGTCAGAAGCTCTTCAGGATTATAGTTCATATTAATTCCGGCACTTGCAGATGGAGTAAAATTCTCCATTGGAACATAGTCCTCAGATAAGGACATAAGCATACCTTCAAAAATGCATACAATTCCTGCACCACCACTGTCAACCACACCGGCTTCCTTAAGAATTGGAAGGAGCTCAGGGGTGTTTTTAAGGGATTTTTTCATTCCCTTAATCAATAACTGAAGACAAGTGTTGATGTCTTTGATGTAGTTGATTTGCTTAATTGCGCTTTCGCAACCCTCACGCATTACAGTGAGCATTGTGCCTTCAACCGGCTTAACTACGGATTTGTAGGCGCTGTTAACACCGCTTTTTATAGCGTAGAGAAATTCCTCAATAGTAACGCTTTGCTTGTCCTTGGTGCCTTTGGCGATTCCTCTGATAAACTGGGAGAGGATTACACCTGAATTACCTCTGGCAGCCAGAAGAGTGTTTCTGGAAAAACTGTCCATAAGGGCACTTACATTGGTCTCGTCCTTATTGGCACCTGCAACACCACCTTCGATGGTGGCAGTCATATTTTTGCCGGTATCTCCATCCGGAACAGGGAATACATTGAGCTCGTCGATGGTATCCATGTTGTGCTTAAGATTGAGATAACCATTTAAAAACAAATCATATATTTGTCTGCCGTCCAGTTTTTGTACGGTCATTGTAATGTCCTCCTTAAATAACAGCTGTACTGTTATTTTTTCTTAATCTTAGCTGAAATTTCGTCCATAAGGGCTTTTTCTTTAGTAAGATTCTCGCTGGCGGGCTCTCCCTTGTAGAAAACAGCACATAAACCAGGACCAATGGAAGCACCGCAGTGCATTCCTACATCATTAATAATAAGCTCTTTTGGAGCAAATTCTGCTTCGATCATCTTAGCGAGAGTATTGGCAGCCTCTTCTCTGTTAGAGTGAGCAACGAAAAGAATCTGCTCGGAAGGGTTAACAATTGTCTGTTTGATATATTCAACAATGGCTGTAAAGGAATCTCTTTTTCCTTTGAATTTACCAACAACCTCTGAAAGACCATTCTGGTTAAAGTCAGCTAATACGTTAAGGCCAATCATGCTACCAAAAAGTGCCTTGAAGTTGGAAATTCTACCTGTCTTAACAAGGAAAAACAAATCATCCATAGTTCCCATCTGGTGGATCTTGTGTTTCTCTTTCTCTGTGTAAGCTGCAACCTCTTCCAAAGATAATCCCTCTGCTCTCTTAATAGCAGCAGAGATAATAAGAAGGGCAAGGGAGGTTGAGTAGCGGAGAGAATCGATACAGATAATCTTTCTGTCCGGATACTTCTCAAGCAAGTCCTTGGCAACTATCATACAGTCGTTATATGTAGAAGACAGCGCAGTAGAAATTGAAATACTTAAAATATCTTTGCCCTGTGCAAGATGCTTTTCAAAAACCTCGGTAATCTCACCCAAAGGTGGAGCAGAAGTTTTGTACAAAACCTTGCGGTTACGCATTGAATTGTAATATTCCTCAGGAGTCATAGTGGACCAATCAAGATCTGCCGGCTCAGAATGTCCGTCCGGATGGTAAACTATTCCGCGAATATAATCAGGAATGTCAAAACGGTCACGAAGTTCCGCTGTTAAATCTGATGATGCATCAGGGATAATTACAAAATTACTCATATTTAAATCTCCTCGTCGTGTCATTTTTCAATTAAAATAAATCGGTATAACAATAACACATATTCCGTGTTTTTTCAATTGTATTTTCTAATAAAAAATGCTATAGTAGGTGGGATGACAGGAGGCAAAGGATAAAGATGGATTACATAGTATATATAATTGTTGGTGTTATTTTGTTTTTGTTAATTTCCGGAATTGTGGCAATGCTCATTGTAACCCGCCCAATAGGAGTTAAGGTGTATGAGGAGCAATTGGTGCGAACAAGTCCGGACAAATGGGGCAGAGCCTGCTCGGAGCCCTCTAATGAAGAGCAGTTTAGTATGTGGAACACAGGATGTGAATGGGCAGCTTCCCATAAGGATGTAATGGAAGAGGTTGCCATTGAAAGTGACGGGCTTAAGTTGTACGGAGAGTATTACAATTTTGGAGGAGACCGTTGTGCCATTATTCTTCCCGGCAGATGTGAGAGTTTGATGTATTCATATTATTTTGCACTGCCATATGAGAAATTGGGAATGAATGTATTAGTAATTGACCAGAGAGCCCATGGTAACAGTGAGGGTAAATACTCTACAATTGGGGTAAAAGAAAGTGGAGACGTTCTTAAGTGGATTGAGTTAATTGAGAAAAAATACGGAATCAAGGAAGTGTGGTTCCACGGAATCTGTGTTGGTACTGCAACCGCCATTCTTATAATGACTTCACCAAACTGTCCGTCCTGCGTCAAAGGTCTTATTACAGAGGGCTGTTTCGTATCCTTCAGAGAGACCTTCAAAAGACATATGGTTGACATTAACAAGCCATGGTTCCCGGTTCTTGATTTGGTTATGATGAATGTTAAGAAGTATGGTAAGGGTGATGTGTATAAGGCGGCGCCAATACGTCATATTGGCAAGGTTAAGCAGCACATTCTTATGATTTATGGAAGACAGGACATATTCTCTGTTCCAAAACAGAGTGAGAGATTATATAACAAATCCGCAAGTCCGACTAAGCGAATTGTGTGGTTTGATAAGGGTGGACATTCACATCTTAGAATTAATAATACCGAAGCTTATGACCAGGCGATAATTGATTACATAACTGAAAAGTCAGCGGAATAAGAAAACAAATGCAGCCCCCGATTAACCAATCGTGGGCTGTTAAATATTAGATGAACAAGTCTGCTATTGTGTTAGGTCATTGATAATATCTACATATTTGTTAAAAGTGGTACGCATTTCTTCCAAATGCTGTCTACCGGTGTCTGTTATACTGTAGTAAACTCTAATCATCCTAGGACCGGAAGGTACCTGGCGAAATGTTACATCTCCGTATTCCTTGAGACGATTCAAAATAGTGTACATTGAACCTTCTATAAGTGTTAATTGTCCATCAGTTCTCTTCTTGATTTCCTGAGTCATCTGATAACCATACATATCTTCCTTGTCTAATAAACTGAGCAGGATGAGCTCAACAGAAGCTCTTTTTAAATTTGCAATAATTGATTTCATTATAACATATCCTTTCTTATGAATTGATAATCGGTAATCTTAAGAAATACCTATCTATTCCCAAATATATTGAGAGTACACTTATATTATAATAATTATTTAGCGATGATGCAACTGAAATATACTATAAATTAGAATATTGACGGAAATAATTCACAGATAGTGAAGAAAAATGACCGTTTGTGCAAAAAAATGACCGTTTGAGTAAATCCTATTGAAAAAAATAATAATTGTAATAAAATGGGTATATAAGCTGATTCAACTAATAAAAGGGACCCTGATTTTAAACGCGTTCTCAGAGTCCCAACCAAACAGCACTTCTAGAAAAAGTACTGTACTTAAGCATACCACTTTTTCTAGTAAGTGTAAATACTTACAGGAAAGGAGGTAAAAGCAATGCGAAAAAGCAATTTAATCAAGGGCATTGTTTGCGGACTTATGCTCACAGTGGTTGTAGGTACTGCGGTATTTGCAAATGTATCACCTGCATCGGAAAATGCTAGAGTCAAAGTAACTAATGGAGAATATGTACTTGATGTGGAATATTATTATGACTACTATACGGGTACATATGGGACCTTTAATGTTGCAGGAACACCATCAACGACAAAGATTTCAGTTACCAATATTGGAGGTAGTCCAAGAAACTTCTATGTTGAAGCAATAACGATTAATAATTCGTTAGGGTATGATAAAGTACAGGATAGCGATTATGACTACGGATACTTAACTCAGGGTGGTAGCATATCAGCTACATCAACTCGTGATTATGATTATCCTGCGCACAGATACATTCATAATGGAAAGAGCTATTATGATAACACTACTAGTGTTATCATCGACAGCTATAGCTGTACTCTTTATCAGTACGATTAAATTTGTTAGGGGCTGGTATATAGGCATATATACCAGCCTGTGTTACTAGGAAGGGGTCAGGCCATGATATTGGTACTTAAAAATATTAAAAACTCAATAAAAGGATATCGAAGTATTTACATAATATTAATAATTTCTCAGATTATTTCTGTACTGATTGCTTTTTTTGCTTATGGAGTGTACGGAAATTTCCAAATGGAAAAAATAGCATTTAATTTTAATACCCATGTGATTTCGGCAACCACAAATGATACTGTATATGCGCATGAGATAAGGGAAGTAATGCATGAATTTCTTGAGCAGTCAGAGGATAGACTGGATTATGTTAATATGTGGGGAAAATATGAGGATTATAATATAGTGGCAAGTAATGACTATGAAAACGGAGAGTTTAATTTTAAAAATGTTTTCCCGGAATATGAGATGTATGATGGCAGATTTCCTACTAATATAGAAATTAATGAGGCAGAAAAAGTAGTATACACTGTAAATATTGGTAAAACGGGAGAATATATCGAGATTGATGGTGAGAAATATCTGATCACAGGTGTGTTACATACAGACACAGAGGAAAGATTAGTGTATGTATCTATGGGTGCTTTTCCATCTACTGTACCAATTAAACATGTTAATCTGATATTTGAAAAGCTTCCTACGGTTAAAGATTATAATTGCTTTGGAACTGCTTTAACTAATGCATTAGGTGACAGAATAACAATTCAGGAGATGGAGATAAAAGATGAGGAATATATAATTGCAATGGACTCCATTATTACCATATCCGTAATAATAGGAATTGTTGCTGCTCTTGATACAGCGCTGCTGTACGGATATCTAATGAATAAAAGACGACGACAAATGATGATTATGGGAATAACCGGAGCGAAACGTATACACAGAATAATTATTAATGAAGCTGAAATAGTATTGATTACTCTTTCTACAACAATTATTGGAGTATTGTTGTTTAGTAATATATTTGAGGAGTTTGTTAATCGGATTTATAAAAATAGTGCAGAGATTTTTCATGCTGGATCATATGCAATTATTGCTCTGATTTACGTAATGAGCGTAGTAATAGTTACATTGATCGTGTCCATTATTGACTCCCAAAAAGGTTTTTTGCAAATGAGGAGGGGTGAAAATGGTTAAGTTTACTATATCTCAATATGTTAAAAATATATGGTATAACATTTTATCTGTATTGATAATATCATTGGTGCTGATTATAAGTACTATTTACATATCAAATATTAAAGAACAGACAAAGCTATACCGAATAGTGTCTCCATATCTGTGTGATAATTGTGCAATTATGAGTATGCAAAGTGACTTTAGTGAAGAAGGTCTTGTTAAGTTAGAAAAGTCCTTAAAGTGTACAATTCTTGCCAGTTATGTATCTGGTACAGAGTCTGCGCAAACAGTTGTGTATAATGAAAACATAATGTCCGAATTAACACCTAGATTATCCAGAGGAACCCAGATTGGACAGGGACACAAATATGATGATGCAATAGAAGTACTTATTTCTGAGAATAGTCTGGGGTATGATGTAGGAGATTATTTTGTACTGAATTCATTTGACTCTGAGACAGGACAGGAGATTCAGATTAGAGCAATTGTAAAGGGTGTTCTTCGGGAAGGTCAAAGAATATTTGCACCATCGGGACGTGCATTTCAAGGAATGTCTTATGAGGATATGTATGCACTTAATTATCATAAGCAGACAGGGGACAATTATATAATAACTACAGAAGAAGAGTTGTCCAAAATTTCGGCAAATCTTATTTATGACAATCAGACCTGTATATATAAATTTGAAGATGATATTACTCCTATGGAGTTAAATTCCAATCTAATAAAAATCTCTGAATTTGAAAAGCAATACAGCAGTGTTACATCATCGATGACATATTCGGTTAAGGAGTTGACTGAAGGGATGAATGAGTCTTATGAAAATGTTATGATTACATACATCCCATTGACGATTGGCGTTTTTATTCTGATGGCAACCTGCATTGTAGGTATAATTGCAATTAAAACAGCTCGAAGTATGAAATATTACTCGATATTGTATATTTCAGGTATGAAATATACAGATGCGGTAATGCTGACGGGTTTTGAGATGGCAATCAATTGTCTGATTGCAGTTGTACTGGCCGTGTCCTTAGTTACTATTCAGGAAAAGTTTTCTGTGATTGGAACGATTAACTGTTATATACAGGGAATTCAAATTGGAATAATGGCAATAATGGGATGTGTTTTGGTGATTTTTTCTATGGTTATGACAGGAGTTATACTAAAAGAACGTACCCCTATGGAAATATTAAGAGATACAGCATATTAATGGGAGGTTTACTATGAGAAAAATTAATTCAATTATAATTTTGTTAGCAACTATAATGTTATCGGGATGTCATTTGGAAGATTCAACTATTGATTTTAGCTGGTCGGAGGAAGAAACTACTACTTTTGCACCTGTTAATGAAGAACAGTATTATGGTGGATATAGTCAGGTGAATATAACCAAGTTAGAAGGACTTAGTGATATTACAGATGCAGATATTTTTCTTCCTATTCCAAATGATGCCATATGGGATGCTGAAACAAAGACATATACAATGCCAGAAAATTTTGTGAATGAAAATGGAGAAAGCTTTGTTATGACCATTTCGCTGCAGGAGCTTCCAGATGATGTAAGTTTTACAACAGAAGCGCAAGCTGCAAAGGAAGAGGTAGAGAGTCTTCTTAATCAGAACAGAAAAAAATATAGTTCGAGTGGCTATATAACGGAGAGTAATGTCGTTGTAAAGTATATAAAGGCAGTTGATTTAGAGGAACCATCAGGAGAGGAAGAAACAACTGAGCCGTTGAAGAAAACAACCAGCTACAGTGTTGTTGCATATGATTTTCTTGAACCGACTTATTACCTTGAGGTGCAACTAGAAATAATAAAATTGCGTGGAACTGTAGATGATACCACGGATACCTACATTAGTGCAATTTGCAATGCTTTAACCAAATTTAAATTGCACTATCAGGAAGATTAAGGAGCGAGGACTTTATGGTTAAATGACCATTGTTATTATCACCCACGACATGGACGTAGCCGAAGGCTGTGAAAGGGTTGTTGAGATGAGCGATGGGGAGATAGTGTTAAGGAAGTATAACTGCGTAACAGATAATGGAATCTGTTACGCGGTTTTTTTTGTACTTGAAAAAATACAATATAAATACAATTTTAGTGTAATAGTTTGATTTTGTTTGGTTACTTAACGTATGAAAAGAAGTATTTTACAACTTTATAACTGTATTTGGCTTCTAAAAAATGAAATGAGGATAAGTTTATGAAAAAAATATTAGCGAATTCCCCAACAATAGATATTCATGTTGTGGGAGAAGGAAAAAATAGCATAAAGCTTTCGGATATATTGTATGTGGAATCACAAAAGCATTGTGCGTTTGTTCACACTAATAATGGAATTATAAAGAGTAATTATTGTCTTGCAAAAATAGAAAATATGATACAGGAGGAATCTTTTTATCGCTGTCACAAATCTTATATTGTAAATATTAATGAAATTTATTTTTATAAAGGTTCTGTAATACATATGAGTAACGGTGAAAACGTGTATATATCAAGGCGCAGATTGAGTGAATTTAAAAAAATATATTTTAGGCAAAAAACTCAAATAACAATATTGTAAATAATTCACTAATAGTGAAGAAAAATGACCATTTGAGTAAAAAAAAGACCGTTTGAGTAAATCGCCTTGAAAAAAAATATATCTGTAATAAAATGGATATATAAGCTGATTCAACTTATAAAAAGAGACCCTGATATATGTTGCGCAACACCAGAGTCTCAGCAAAACAGCACTTACATAAGAAAGAACCTGTTGTACGATGTGGGGGCTACCTATTTAAATGATGGTTGTCATTACAATAAAACATACGAAGCAACCAATTAACATAATCAGAAATAATTTATAACGGAGGGTGACGAGTAACAATGATTAAATTAGAAAACATCTATAAAACCTACAACCTCGGCAAATCCAATGCCTTCACCGCCCTAAAGGGCGTTAACCTTACCATAGGTGAGGGGGAGATGGTTGCCATAATCGGCAAATCCGGTGCCGGCAAATCCACACTTATGCACATCATTGGTTGTATTGATGATTTTGAAAAGGGTACATACAAGCTTGCAGATAGAGATGTAAGCAAAATCAGCGAGAACAAGCGTGCCACAATAAGAAATAGCGAAATCGGAATTGTGCTTCAGGATTTTGCTCTGGTTGAAGAATATTCAGCCGTTGAAAATGTAATGATTCCACTCTATTTCTCCAAGAACAAGGGCAAGAAAAAGGAACGTGCCAAAGAAGCCCTCAGAAAGATGGGAATAGAAGAACTGGCGGACAAGCGTGTCAATAAACTTTCCGGTGGTCAGAAGCAACGTGTGGCAATAGCAAGAGCTATTGTTAATAATCCAAAGCTTCTTC
>CAZNUK010000024.1:12489-28953 GCA_964576255.1 uncultured Butyrivibrio sp. | reverse complement strand
GTTTTGTTTCAGCTCTAACGGCGGCAAAGCTGAAAGGTCAGGTCAAGAAACTTGTGCTGTTCTATCCGGCGTTTTGTATTCCCGATGATGCCAGAGCCGGAAAGATGATGATGTCAAAATTTGACCCACAGAATCTCCCCGAGACTGTCAAATGCGGACCGATGAAGCTCGGTCGCTGTTATATGGCAGATGTTATGGATATGAACCCGTTTGACGAAATCAAAGGCTATGACGGCGATGTGTTGATCGTACACGGAACGGCAGACAAGATCGTAAATATCAACTATGCAGAGCAAGCCGTGGAAGCATATAAGTCTGAGTCGTATGAACGTAGTGTTGTATACCATACCATTGAAGGCGGAGCACATATGTTTTCAAAAAAGCACGATATACTTGCAATGAACTACCTTAAACAATTTCTGAAATAAAAAATTAGGATATAAGAAAGGGAAATCCGTTCGCAAGTATGCCGAAAGCAGTCGGGAACTGATACGGCATATCTTTTTGCTGACCTAACCAACATCATAGACGAGGACTCTCCCGTGGAGGACTGTACCACCACGCACTACCCCACCATATTTTTCCACTATAATATGTAATAATGTTGGAAGTATACCATATAAAAATAAAAAACAATAAAAAAGGGATTTACTTTTTTAATAAAGTAAGTTACAATACTTTCTAGCAAAAAGGGAGTAGTTGCATATATCTAAGATTTTGATATGTGTGTCAGACTTCGTCAGGACGTTTCAATTGAAACCGGAGCTGAATAACCTAACGTTAAACAAGACTTTTTGTGTATGTTTTTGACGTACACAAAAAGTTTTTTTGTTGGAAAATCCCTTTTTATTAATACAAGAGGTGATGTGAATGAAAGAAATTTATCAAATGGACAAAGAAGAGCTTTTTGCTGAATACGGGCAGGAGACCGGCTTAAGCTCAGCGGATGCGGCAAGAATTCTTGCTGAAAAGGGTGAGAATGTTCTGGAGGAAAAAGGCAAGAAAAGTATCTGGGTTATTTTCCTTTCCCAGTTTGCGGATTTGCTGGTAATTATCCTTATTGCGGCAGCAGTTATCTCAATGCTTTCAGGTAATGTTGAAAGTACGGTAGTTATTTTTGTAGTAATTGTTTTAAATGCAATTTTGGGAACTGTGCAGTATGCCAAAGCGGAAAAATCCTTAGAAGCCCTCAAACAACTATCTTCTCCCAAGGCAAAGGTTCTTCGTGATGGAGTTAAGATGGAGGTTGCGTCCAAGGACGTTGTACCGGGGGATGTACTTATGCTTGAAGCCGGAGATATGATTGTGGCAGATGGTAGAATTATTGCCAACTATTCTCTTCAGGTTAATGAAAGCGCTCTTACAGGAGAGTCAACTAATATTGACAAAAAAGACATAGAAATTAGTGAAGAGGTTGCTCTTGGCGACAGAATTAATATGGTGTATTCAGGAAGCCTTGTTACCTATGGTAGAGCCAATGTGCTTATAACAGGAACCGGTATGAATACGGAAATGGGTAAGATTGCAAGCCTTATGAGTGGTGCCAAGGATAGAAAGACACCATTACAGAAGAGTCTTGATTCCTTCAGTAAGAAACTTGCAATTGTAATTATGGTAATTTCCGTAATTGTATTTGCACTTAGAATGTGGCAGAAGGAGCCGGTTCTGGATTCTCTTATGTTTGCGGTAGCTCTTGCAGTTGCAGCTATTCCGGAGGCGTTAAGCTCCATTGTTACAATTGTTCAGGCAATTGGAACCAAGAGAATGGCAACAGAGAATGCCATAGTTAAAGAACTCAAAGCGGTAGAAAGTCTTGGCTGTGTATCAGTTATTTGTTCTGATAAGACAGGAACGCTTACCCAGAATAAGATGACTGCAACAGGAGTATATATTGATGGTAGAGCAATGGAACCGGAGGATTTGGATATTAATAAATCCCTTCATCGTTATTTCCTCTACACAGCAATTCTTAATAACGATTCTTCTATTGGGGAAGAAAAAGAAATTGGTGATCCGACAGAAACCTGCCTTCTTACAATGGCAAGAAATGCAGGACTTACAGCTAAGGGTATATCAGAAGAAGATATCAGAAGTATGATGCCTAGACTTGAGGAAATTCCTTTTGATTCTGACAGAAAGCTTATGAGTACTAAGTACATGGTTCACGGCGTACCTACAATTTTTACCAAGGGTGCGGTGGATGTATTGGGTAGCAGATTTACTCACATTTTAACCAGCGATGGTGTTCGTGAAATTACAGGAGCAGATATTGACAATATCTTAGAGCAGAACAGAATATATTCTGAAAATGGTTTGCGTGTACTTGCTTTTGCATATAAGGAATGTGATTCAGAGACACATCTTTCTCTGGAGAATGAAAATGATTATACCTTCATCGGTCTTGTGGCAATGATTGATCCACCACGTCCTGAGTCAATTCAGGCAGTTGCAGATGCGATTTCAGCGGGAATTAAGCCTATTATGATTACCGGAGACCACAAGGTAACAGCGACAGCTATTGCTAAGCAGATTGGTATCTTCAAGGATGGAGATATGGCTGTGACAGGTCAGGAAATTGACAAGATGACAGATGAAGAATTAAATGAAGTTCTTGAAAGAATTTCTGTATATGCCAGAGTTTCGCCTGAGAATAAGATTCGTATTGTAAATCTGTGGCAGGAGAAGGGTAAAATTGTTGCTATGACAGGTGATGGCGTTAATGATGCACCTGCTCTTAAAAAAGCGGATATTGGTGTAGCCATGGGTATAACCGGAACAGAGGTTTCTAAGGATGCTTCGGCCATGATTCTTGCAGATGACAATTTTGCAACTATTATTAAGGCCGTTCTTAACGGAAGAAATGTATATAGGAATATTTTGAATGCAATCCAGTTCCTTTTATCAGGAAATCTTGCAGCAATACTTGCAGTTGTGTATTGTTCAGTAATGGCTCTTGGAACTCCGTTTGAGCCGGTACATTTGTTATTTATTAACCTTTTAACGGATTCACTTCCTGCACTTGCAATTGGAATGGAGCCAATTGATAAATCCTTATTGAAGAACAAACCACGTTCTGCCAATACAGGTATTTTAACAAAAAGCTTTTCATTAAGTCTTTTGGCATATGGCTTACTTATTGGTGTTGTGACAATGGTTGCATATTATATTGGCTTGGAGATAAGCCCAGAGATGGCTACAACAATGGCTTTTGCAACACTTACACTTTCAAGATTGTTCCATGGCTTTAACTGCCGTAGTGACAAATCAATTTTTAAGGTTGGTCTTTTGAGTAACAAGTGGAGTATTGGTGCTTTTCTGGTAGGAGTAATCCTTCTGGCTGCTGTACTTTTTGTTCCATTTATGAAAAAAGTCTTCGTAGTAGAGACACTTGGTGGTACAGAATTATTATGGATTGCAGGTCTGGCAATTATCCCAACGGTAATTATACAGATTGCACGTGGAATAAAAGCTATGGTATACTGTTCTAAGAATAAGAACTAAGAGGAGTTTGCCATATGAAAAAGATACTTCCATTTAAATGGTTTATTTATGTATCCCTGTTTTTATGTGCAGTGGCGTTGATTGTATTTTTTGCTTTAAGCAAGGTCGATGTCAATTACACATATCGTTACGTGAATGGAGAAATTGTCACGTACAGCTGGCTTAATTATTTGAAAGTGGGAACATATATATATGCAGGAATCATTGTAATATTAATGATTTTAGCCATAATATATGTATTTGATGCTTATAAGAAAAAACAGGAAAAGCTGTGGCTTAACCTGATTGTTTCCATTATGTTGATTCCAGTTATGCTGGCAGTTATTTTTGGAGGAAGAACCCTGGTTACAGGGATTCCAATTGATTATGAAGTGAATTATTATATGCTTTCTGCAAAAGAGCATCCAGTTATAATTTGTGAGAAATACAGGGAAGGGGAATGCCGTGGTGAGGCATACCAGCTAATGGATGATGGTGAGGCATATCTTCTTGGAAGATTTTCAACAGAAAATGGATATCGTAATAGTGAAGCCTACGCTTTTGAAGAAATCGATGGTGGAATTAAAGTGTATTTTGCATATACTTCTGACCTAAGAGGGTATATAGAGAGCGAATGGATTGAGTAAATAAAACCGCTTTCGGGAGGTTATCCTGAAAGCGGTTTTGTCATGAAATTATACTACGCAAATTCTCATAATATTATTATCGCAATGTAAATCTGATGCAAGTAATGCGATTACTTTATCGCCTTTTCTAACGATTTTACTTGCTCTTGCCTTTTCCAACGCGTATTCCAAAAGTGCATCAGGAGAATCAAGCTCAGAAGACTCCAATGGGGTTACATTCCAAGTGAGCTTCAACTGATGAACGCCTTTGTCCTCCATAGTTACTGCAATAATAGGGCAAGGTGGATGGAAGCTTGCCAGAGTCTTAGCAGTTCTACCGCTTCTGGTCATTACAATGATGGCAGCAGCATCAAGATATTCCGCAGCACTGTAGGCAGAGGCACATACCGCATTGATAATATTAGGCTCCATAAGGGTATGGTCTCTTTCAAATGCAGTGTAATAATCAATGTCAGCTTCTGCAGTCTGGGCAATCCTTGACATAGTCTTAACTGCTTCAACAGGATACTGTCCTGCAGCTGATTCTCCGGAAAGCATAATCGCTGTGGTTCCGTCATAAATGGCATTGGCAACATCGGAAACCTCTGCTCTTGTAGGTCTAGGGCTCTGGGTCATGGATTCAAGCATCTGTGTTGCAGTAATAACTATCTTGCCCTTGGCATTACAAGCCTCAATTAGGCGCTTCTGGATTGCAGGAATTTTCTCAAAAGAAATTTCTACGCCCAGGTCACCTCTGGCAACCATAATACCATCACTTAAATCAATGATTTCTTCCAGATTATCAACACCTTGTCCATTCTCAATTTTGCTGATAATCTGAATATGTTCGCCACCATTGTCCTTAAGGAGCTTACGAAGCTTCTTAACATCATCACCGCTTCTTACAAATGAAGCCGCTATGAAATCTACATCCTGACTAATTCCAAAAAGGATATCCGCTTTATCAATGGAACTGATATACGGCATTGGAATGTTCTGGTTAGGAAGATTAATACTCTTACGATTGCTGATTTTGCCACCGTTAATAACCTTACATATGACATTATCGCCTTCAATGGCAGTAACCTGTAATGCAATTTTACCGTCGTCAATGAGAATGTCAGCGCCTACGGTAACAAATTGAGAAAGCTTGTCGTAACTAAGACCGATTCTGCTCTTATTACCTGGAGTATAGGAATCAGTATCCAGGGTAAAGGTCTGACCTTTCTCTAATACCACGCTGCCTTTTTCAAAATCCTTCAGACGGATTTCAGGACCTTTGGTGTCCAAAAGAATTGCAACAGGAATATCAAGTTCCTTGCTGACTTTACGTAAACGGTCCATTCGAATCTTCTGTTCTTCATGGCTGCCGTGGGAAAAATTAAAACGTGCACAATCCATACCGGCTTGAATCATTTTGGCGAGCTTTTTCTCGTCATCTACTGCCGGACCGAGAGTACATATGATTTTGGTTTTTCTCATAGATTGGTTCTCCTTACAAAAAAATACATATACATTATACCACATATTTTCCAATAAAAAATAATTTGATTGATATTTATTTGGTTTTTGTTAAAATAAGAGGGGAGAAGGACGATATTTTTTGACATTAATTTATTAATGATACTTGGAGGGTACAGAATGAGAAAATTTAAAGTGATTTTTCTGCTAATGTTATGCGTAATACTGGTGTTAACAGGATGCAAGGGAAATAAGACTACAGAAGCGGGTAAGAACAATGATTCTGTGAATAACGAGCAGACGGATGATGATAATTCCTCTGACAAGGATGAAGACGCCGGCTCTGATAAGGATGAAGATGGGGAGAAACCTACTAAGGATGGTGATTCCGAGACTTCTACGAAGGAGGAGGAAGAAGCTACCACTAAGGGAGATTCCGATAATGAGTATGTAGAAGATGTCACTAAGGAAGATGACACAGAGGCTGCCACTAAGGAAGGCAATGGCAAGGAAGATACCACAACTTCCGGAAATGACAGCAATCAACAGCAAAAACCAACAACAGATAATAACAGTGGTTCAGGTAATGCTGTAGTAGACACACCGGATCCTGGTATTCCGTCAGGCAGCGTAATTAATATTGATTCGGACAAGCTGCCATATACTGAGGAACAGATTTACAGTCAGCTTTTTGATATCAATAATAAAATTGAAATTGAAGTGGATATAACAGACGACACACTTGCGTTAATCCAGCAGGATTACGAGGAATATTCATCATGGGGTTCTAAATCCCCGATTTACAGAAAAGCGGACTTGAATATTACGATTACAACGGCAACGGATACATATACATATCATATTGATGATATTGGAATTCGTATGAAGGGAAATACCTCAAGAACAGCTTTTTACAGTGAAGAGGATGGCGTATATAATCTTATTCATTTTAAGGTGGACTTCCAAGAGACCTTTGATGATGAGAACTATTATTCATCAGATGCAACCAACTGGGGAACTAATACAGCAGCAAGGGATGCCCGTAAAAACAGAACCTTTGCAACCCTGGAGAAGTTAGAATTTAAGTGGAATAGAAATGATGACACTACATATATAAGAGAATATTACACATATGAATTTTATCGCGCAAGCGGTGTGCTTGCACCTCACACTAATCTTGCAAGCTTTAATTTAGGTGATTTACATCAGGGAGTATTTATGATGTATGAGCCGGTTGACAAGATTTTTATTGAGAAATACGTAGCAGAAGAAGACCAGGGAGGCGATTTGTACAAATGTGGCTGGACTTTTTCCGGAGCGGGCTTTTTCTCTAACAGCTCAATGGGTGTTGAGAATGAGGACAATGGCGAGTTTTATAACTATGATTTGAAGACTAATAAGAAAAAATCGGAGCATGAAGCACTTAAAAATCTTCTGTCCGTTATGAATAACAGTAAGGTTACCAAAGCGCAGATTGCAGAGGTAATTGATATTGATAATTTCCTAAAGTTTGAGGCGGTTTCTTATTTTGTAGGAAATCCTGATGATGTGAGAAATAATTATAACAATTACTATATTTATTTTAATGCAAGCACCAATAAAATGATATTTATTCCATATGATTTGGACAGATGCTTTGGAGTAACCTGTGGCTGGAATCCAACCGGGGATGGAATGACATCCGTTAGTCCGTTCAGCAAATATGCAGCAGGCGCTAACCAGAATCAGGCTAATCCGATTTATGTCAAAACAGTGGATGAAGGTGGTTATTATGTTGCCGAATTTGCAGAAGTGTTAGCGACAGTGGCCAAGAGCGAGTGGCTCACTACGGAGAAATTTAACAGCATTTATAATATAGCCTACAATAATTATAAGAACGATACCAAGCCGTCAAAGACTTTTAACAATGCAGGCGGACATGATTTTACTTTCAACAATACCTCTGACGGACATAATATGACCTTTAAGTCTTATATTACAGCTAAAATGGCGACTTATAATAACTATGCCGGCAAGGTGGATGAGTATGCAGCCAGTGTTCAGCCATACTATATTCGCGGAAGCTTTACTAACTGGGGAATTAATGAAAACTACAAGATGACCTACAACAAGGCTTCTAATACCTATACTTACAATCTTACGTTAACTTCCAGCTCGCCCTGGAAAGTGAACAATGGAATAGATGGCGGAGCAGGAGACTGGTTTGGTGGAGAAGAGGTTACAGAGATTGCATCGGGAATTACTGTAACGACGGACCAGGATGATAATATTATTCTTCCTGCTGGCACTTACAAAATAACATTCTATGCTGATACATGGCTTATCAAAATAGAATAATATTTAGTAGTAAAAATATATTTAAAGTGGTAGAATTAAACCAGACGCATACATTAAATCAAATGCGTCTGGTTTTTTGGAGGATTGTTGTGAGTAAATTTGATGAATTAAGAGAGAAGTACCCGACATTTGTATATATAGGTTATGATTATCGAATTACAGAGGATGTTTGTCAGGTTGAATATCTGTTTGAGATACCGGGACTTTCGGAATTTCGTCCTACATGGGAATTTCCGGTGAAGAAAGCGGTGGATACCAAAATTCTTGACAGAATGATTTTTTGCCTGGGAATGGTAGAGGCAATTAGCTACTACAAATGCACCTGTGCTCCGAAGATTGAGATTATGTGCGGTAAATTATCCAAGAGACAGAGAGAATGGTGGAAGAAGCTGTTTTATAATGGTCTTGGAGAATTTATGTATCTTAATAATATTGAGATTTCCATGGAGGAGCTTTTTGAATTTGATTGTCCGGAAGGACCGGAGTTGCCTCTTAGGGATACGGATACTTATGAGGGCTGTCTTATTCCCGTTGGAGGCGGCAAGGACTCAGTAGTATCCATGGAGCTTCTTCGTAATGAGAAAGTAGCAACATATCATATTAACTCTCCAAGTGCAATCAAAGAGGTTATAGATATCTATGACGCCAAAGAATACGACTATGGTGCCAAGAGAAAGCTGTGCCCTAATATGTTAGAGCTTAACAGGCAGGGATTTCTTAACGGGCACACTCCTTTTTCAGCAATAGTTGCATTTTCATCCATAATTGCAGCATTGTTAACAGGCAAGAAATACATTGTACTTTCTAATGAGAACAGTGCTAATGAGACTACTGTTAAGGATTCCTTTGTTAATCATCAGTATTCTAAGAGCTATGAATTTGAAGAGGATTTTGAGTGGTATGTGAGAACTATTACAGATTCAGATATTCATTATTTCAGTCTGTTAAGACCATTGGCAGAAATTCAGATTGCAGCATTATTTTCTAAATTTAAATCTTATCACAAGCTTTTTAGAAGCTGTAATGTGGGAAGCAAGACTGGAATCTGGTGTTGTGACTGCCCAAAATGCCTTTTTGTATATATAATCCTCTGTCCTTTTATATCTGAGGAAGATATGAAGGAGATGTTTGGCGAGAAGTTGCTTGACAAACCATCTCTTGAAGAGGATTTTAAAAAGCTTACGGGCATACTTCTTGATAAACCATTTGAGTGCGTGGGAACCCGTAAAGAGGTTATGATTGCACTTAAGGCATATGTGGAAAATGGTGGAAGGAGTCTTTTGACGGATAAGTATCGTAATGTGATTTTGCAGGAAAGAGACAATCTTACGGATATGTTAAAGGGCTGGAATGATGAGAATAATGTTCCTAAGGAATACAGCGATATTGTCAGAAGGAGTATGAACATTGAATAGTGCAATTGAAAAATTCAAAGGCAAAAGAATATTAATCTGGGGCTACGGCAGGGAAGGCAAATCCACAGAGCATTTTTTTGCCACACATGGTTTGGCAGAAACGGTGGAGATTTACGAAGGCGCGAGAGAGGGAATCGACGAGAGCAAATATGACTATATCTTCAAAAGTCCAGGCATCTCAGCATGGGATTTAAGTGATAAATTTACTTCTCAGACGGAGCTGTTTTTGGAGGCGTTTGGAGACAGAGTAATTGGAATTACCGGAACCAAGGGAAAAAGCACAACTTCAACTATGTTGTATACAGTGCTTAATCATTGTATGACGTCAGATGTGTTTTTGCTGGGCAATATTGGGGAGCCTTGTCTTAATTATTTCGATGAAATTAAGGAAGACAGTGTGGTAGTTTTTGAAATGTCATGTCATCAGTTAGCCCATAACAAAGTCTCTCCTCATGTTGCAGTTTTTCTTAATCTGTTTGAAGAGCATCTGGATTATTACGGAACGATGGACAAATATTTTGCCGCTAAGACTAATGTGACAGCTTACCAGAACAGCGAAGATTATTTTTATGTAGGTGATAATGTTCCTGATATTTCAACAATGGCTAAGGTAACAGTTGTTGACAAGCCTCTAGATATTAAGATGAAGCTTTTAGGTGAGCATAATCAATACAATGCTGCATTTGTAAAGGAAATAGCTGTGGACCTATATGGCTGCGAGGAAAGTGCTGTATTGGATGTAATTAAGGATTTTACAGGTCTTCCTCATAGACTGGAGCTGGTGTTGGAGAAGGATGGTGTACGTTATTATGACGACTCAATCTCCACAATTCCTGAGGCCACCATTAAGGCTGTTGAGAGCATTAATAATGTTAAGACTGTTCTTGTGGGCGGAATGGACCGTAACATAGATTATAGTATTTTGGAGGAGTATATAGCTAAGAAGCAAGAGGTTATTTTTATCTGTATGTATGAATCCGGTCGCAGAATATATGATAAAGTGGCTGACTGTGCCAACGTGATTTATAAGGAAGATTTGGAACAGGCGGTTAAAGAGGCTAAGAGCATTACTCCATCCGGTTATGCCTGTGTGCTTTCACCGGCAGCAGCTTCTTATGGATATTTTGAAAATTTTGAAGACAGAGGAAATAAATTTAAAGCTTTTTGCCAATAACTATAATGTATTTGTGGAGGTGAAGCAAAATGGCAGTAAGACTTAATGAGGATAAGGAAATCGTAGAGCGCATTCGAGAAGGCTTGCGTCAAAGAGATGGATATTGTCCTTGCAGAATTCCTAAAACGGAGGAATTTAAATGTATGTGTCAGGAATTTAAGGAGCAGATAGCTGACCCTGATTTTGAGGGATATTGTCACTGCATGCTTTATTACAAATCAAAAGACTGATTAAGGAGGTACTATTATGTCTGTAATTAATATAACAGCAGGAAATTTTGAAGAGGAAGTATTAAAGAGCGATAAGCCTGTGCTTCTTGATTTTTATGCTGATTGGTGTGGACCTTGTAAAATGGTGGCACCTATTGTCCATGCAATCGGAGAGGAATATTCAGAATATAAAGTAGGCAAAATTAACGTGGATAGTGAACCGGAGCTTGCCTCTAAATTCAGAGTGATGAGTATTCCTACGCTGGTTGTAATGAGAAATGGCGAGTTGTACAAGCAAGCGGTTGGATTTATGTCCAAAGAAAAAATATTGGACATGCTCAAATAAAACACAAAGGAAAGGAAAGAGAGATTATGTTTTGTCAGTTTTGCGGAATGGCTATGGATGATTACGCAAGTTTTTGTCCCGGATGTGGTGCACCTGTAGCACCACCACCAAGGGGCAGAAGAAGGAGGCCTTTACCACCTCCACCAAGACCACTACATACGGCACCGCCGCCTCCGCCACCACATCCGGGAGAGCCAAGACCACCACATCCACCAAGACCACATAGGGGTGGACCACATCCGGGAGGACCGGGACGTGGAAGAGGTCGTGGCCCAGAGAGCGGACCAAGAGGTTAATGGAATAATTGGTCTTTTTTGAAGTTCCCACACTTTAAGTGTGGGGACTTTTTTATTGTGCAGATATAAAATGTTTTCAGAAATTTTGAAATGATTGGAGAAATGCGGATGAAAAAAATATCGATTCGGCATATGGGGGTATTGCTTCTATGTATCGTTCTGGTAATTACAGCATTTCCGAGCGGAGTATTGGCAGATTATGAGGATGGTCAGGATTGTTCTGAATGCATTAAAGTTAGATTAAATATGCCAAAAGAATAATTATAGAAATAAGCAGTAACGATTAATTTGTTGCTGCTTGTTTATTTTTTGTGAGGGGGAAATTACTTACCTATTGACAAGGTAGGTAAAAAGTGATATGCTTCATTTACCTACTAAAATAGTAGGGAGAAAAAGAAAGGCACGTTATATGGAAAAGATTTTTGAAAAGCTAGTAAGAGATAATTATCGTTTTGGTCGAATGTGCGTTTAAAGGTAATACTATTAACATTAATCACATTTGATAACGAAAGGAAATTTATATTATGTCTAATTATAAATTTGAAACTTTACAACTTCATGTTGGTCAGGAAAATCCTGATCCTGCAACTGATGCACGTGCAGTACCGATTTATGCAACAACTTCTTATGTATTTCATGATTGCGCTCATGCAGCAGCTCGTTTTGAGCTTGCAGATGCAGGTAATATCTATGGTCGCTTAACTAATTCTACACAGGATGTGTTGGAAAAGCGTGTCGCAGCTCTTGAGGGAGGTGTAGCTGCATTGGCACTTGCTTCCGGTGCGGCTGCAATAACATATACATTGCAGGCACTTGGACAGAATGGTGGTCATTTTGTGGCACAGAAAACTATTTATGGTGGAAGCTACAATTTGTTGGCTCACACGCTTCCTAATTTTGGAATAACTGCAAGCTTTGTTGATATTCATAACTTGGCTGAAGTTGAAGCCGCAATTCAGGAAAACACAAGAGCAATATATATTGAAACTTTAGGTAATCCTAATAGCGATATACCGGATATTGATGCTTTGGCAGAGCTTGCCCATAGATACGGTTTGCCATTAGTTGTTGACAACACTTTCGGTACACCATATCTTATCAGACCAATTGAACATGGAGCGGATATTGTAGTACATTCTGCTACCAAATTTCTTGGAGGTCATGGAACGACTCTTGGTGGAATCATTGTAGATTCGGGTAAGTTTGACTGGTCAGCTTCCGGAAAATATCCTGCAATTGCTGAACCTAACCCAAGCTATCACGGAGTTTCTTTTGTTAAGGCAGTAGGGGCGGCAGCTTTTGTTACCTACATTCGTGCCATACTTCTTCGTGATACCGGAGCAACGCTCTCACCATTTGCGGCATTTTTGCTTTTGCAGGGGATTGAGACTTTATCTCTCAGATTGGAACGTCATGCAGAAAATACCAAGAAAGTTGTGGAATTTCTTGTAAATCATCCACAGGTTGAGAAGGTCAACCACCCTTCACTGCCGGAGCATCCTGACCATAATCTTTATGAGAAATATTTCCCAAATGGTGGAGGTTCTATTTTTACTTTTGAAATCAAAGGTGGTGTGGATAAAGCCCATAAGTTTATTGATAACTTAAAAATTTTCTCATTGCTTGCCAATGTTGCTGATGCAAAAAGCCTTGTTATACATCCTGCAACAACAACACACAGCCAGCTCACAGAGGAAGAACTTATTGATCAGGGTATTAAGTCTAATACCATCCGTCTGTCAATCGGTACGGAGCATATTGATGATATTCTTGGGGATTTAGCAGATGGCTTTGCCGCAATTAATTAAGGATGAAAAAGGAGAATCGTGTTATGTCAAAAATATATAAGTCCGCCAGTGAGCTTATCGGAAAAACCCCTCTTTTGGAGCTTACTAATATAGAACAAAAATATGGTCTTAAAGCCAGAATTCTTGCCAAGCTGGAATACCTTAATCCAGCAGGTTCGGTAAAGGATAGAATTGCCAAAGCAATAATTGATGATGCCAAAGCCTCGGGCAGGCTTAAGCAGGATTCAGTTATTATTGAGCCTACTTCCGGCAATACAGGAATAGGACTTGCGGCTGTTGCAGCAGCCGGGGGCTACAGAATTATCCTTGTTATGCCGGATACTATGTCAGTGGAACGTCGTCAGCTTATGAAAGCCTATGGCGCGGAAATAGTTTTAACTGAAGGTGCAAAAGGAATGAAGGGGGCTATTGCAAAGGCTGAGGAATTAACCAAGGAAATTCCTAATTCCTTTAATGCAGGGCAGTTTATAAATCCAGCCAATCCAAAAGCACACAGAGAAACTACCGGACCTGAAATATACGAAGACACCGACGGAGAAGTAGATATTTTTGTGGCAGGTGTAGGAACCGGCGGAACAGTTACCGGTGTGGGTGAATACCTGAAATCTCAAAAGCCTGATGTTAAGGTGGTTGCTGTTGAGCCTAAATCTTCGCCAGTGTTGTCTGCTGGTGTTGCTGGTTCGCATAAGATTCAAGGTATTGGTGCTGGTTTTGTACCAGATGTGCTGAATACTGGCATTTACGATGAAATTATTACCGTGGAAAATGAAGATGCTTTTGATACCGGCAGATTAATTAGCAGGTGCGAAGGTGTTCTTGTGGGTATCTCTTCCGGTGCAGCTTTGTGGGCAGCTGTTGAACTGGCGAAGCGACCGGAAAACGAAGGCAAAACCATTGTGGTATTACTGCCGGATAGTGGCGACAGATATTTGTCAACACCACTTTTTGCTGACTAGATTAAATAACTTGATTTACCTGCCAAAGTTGTAATATTATGATATATAGTAAAATGTTTCAGAGGTGGAGTTTATGTTAATTTCTACAAGAGGACGATATGCATTACGTGTTCTGCTTGACCTTGCTGAAAACCAGACGGATGGTTATATTGCAATGAAAAAAGTAGCGGAGCGACAAGAATTGTCACTTAAATATATTGAGAGAATTATGCCTGTTTTGTCTAAAAACAATTATGTTGAAGGGATTCATGGAAAGGGCGGAGGATACCGTCTGGTAAGAGAGCCTAAGGAATACAAAGTAGGTGATATTTTACGACTGGCGGAGGGTGATTTAGCTCCGGTAGCCTGTCTTGGATGTGATGCGAAGCCTTGTGACAGGGCTGGCACTTGTAAAACACTGCCTATGTGGACTGAATTTTATGATATTGTGAACAACTATTTCGATGGAATTACATTAGCTGATTTGATGAAATGATTAGTAAACATTAATTTTTAATTAAAGTATAAATCTCCTTTTTTTACAAATACTATTACCACGATTTGAATAAAAAGGAGATTTTTATCATATGAAAGCAACAGGTATAGTGCGTCGTATTGATGATTTAGGCAGAGTGGTTGTGCCAAAGGAAATCAGAAGAGTTTTGAGAATCAGGGAGGGTGACCCTCTGGAAATTTACACTGACCATGAAGGCGAAATAATTCTTAAGAAATATTCTCCAATTGGAGAACTTACAGAATTTGCCAAGCAGTATGCAGAGGTGCTTGCCCAGACCACAGGCAACATTATTTGCATTACAGACAGAGACCAGGTTGTTGCGGTGGCAGGAGGAGCCAAAAAGGATATTCTTATGAAAGCCATAAGCCAGCAGCTTGAAAAATTAATTGATGAGAGAGACAACGTGATTGCCACAAGGGATGAGAGAAAATTTATTCCTATTGTTCAGGGGGAAAATGAATTTCAGAGTCAGGTCATTTGTCCGATTATCTCTGAAGGAGATGCAATCGGAAGTGTAATTATTACCACCAAAGAGCCAAAGGTAAGGTTCGGAGAAATGGAACAGAAGCTTAGTTATTCAGCAGCCGGATTTCTTGGGAAACAGATGGAATCATAGAAAATTTGGAAATAAAAGGGCAGGGCCAAAAGAGGTTCTGCCCTAAGTTTTTATGAAAAATAATTGTCAATTGTTTTTGAGATTACGTGAACGCTTAAAGGGTTCTCCTTCGATTCATAAGTAGTGATTAAATTATCATTCGGGAAAATATTGTGATTTATATATGTTTGAAACTTCGATGTTGCTTTTGCTAAGTATTCTGGATTATCCATCATTCCAAAATGTTCCCAGTAATATATTTTTCCTGTTTTTGGATGACGAATAGTGAAGTCTGGGTACAAAATCTGATTTCCAAGAATTAATTGACATTCATATCTAAATGGAATTCTGCTTTTATATAAAAATGTGTCAATCATTGCTTCTGATTTAGACCTAAGCGCATTCCCTGAAAGACTTTTATGTATAAGATTTTCTGGGTGATGTGGATTTTGGTGATAAGGTTCATTAGTCCAATTTTCTAAATCCTGTGATAGCGGTTTGTAATAGGGTGATATAAGTGCTAATAAGGATTGATTTTGTAAAAATGATTCTTTTGTAATCAATTGTGGGGCTCGATGTTTTAAATACGCTTTAATAGCTTTAAGTTCGTTTTCAAGATCTTGCAACTGCAAGCACAGATATTTTTTGTAGGCTAATTTTTCAGCGAGTGGGCGATTTTTTTTAGAAATATACTTTTGAGTATGTCCGTCACTAGCGTACCATTTTTGGTAGTTTCCGTTACGGCTACAAACAATATGTTCCTTGGGCAGTGTGGTAAGTTTTTGTTTTAGTTGTACTATTTGTGTTTCAATTTGTTTTTGTCGATATAAAATTTGATTGTAGATGGTAATTACCTCCTTAGAAAGAATTAAGAAAAATATATAACATATGCATAGGGGAGTCAATTAATTATTTATTAAGTTTTTATAAAATGTTTATTATTTTTGGTTTCAAAATTAGTTTGATAGTGGCGTTTGGGCAACAGAAGCTAAAAGTGGTCTGAAAAGCCCAACGCGCCAGCCACGCTTGGGCAGAGGAAGCTCAAAGCAAGCCAAACTGCCCAACACGCCCCGCGTGTTTGGGCATAGGAAGCCAAAAGCAAGTAAAAAAGCCCAACGCGCTCCGCGTGTTTGGGCATAGGAAGCCAAAAGTGGTCTGAAAAGCCCAACGCGCCAGCCGTGCTTGGGCAGAGGAAACTAAAAGCAAGCCGAACTGCCCAACGCGCCAGCCACGCTTGGGCAGAGGAAACCAAAAGCAAGCCGAAA
>CAZNUK010000024.1:0-12389 GCA_964576255.1 uncultured Butyrivibrio sp. | reverse complement strand
AACGCGCCAGCCACGCTTGGGCAGAGGAAGCTCAAAGCAAGCCAAACTGCCCAACGCGCCAGCCACGCTTGGGCAGAGGAAACCAAAAGCAAGCCGAAAAGCCCAACGCGCCAGCCACGCTTGGGCAGAGGAAGCTCAAAGCAAGCCAAACTGCCCAACGCGCCAGCCACGCTTGGGCAGAGGAAACCAAAAGCAAGCCGAAAAGCCCAACGCGCCAGCCACGCTTGGGCAGAGGAAGCCTCAAAAGAGTGAAAATACCCAATGCGCCAGCCGCATTGGGTAGAAGAATCAGAAATGTTTTCTGACATGCCGGATGCTCCCATTGCTATAAGATATCCCCCGTTAATGGTCAGGGCACAATTACTGTCCCGCCATTGGATTTTGATTTCAGACCCTTGGGGATTGGGAGCTTGAACCGGCAACATTGATACTGTCATCTGTTGCAGAAATGTCAACAGCGTTTTCGTTAACAATAATATTCTGTGATTCAAGTCTCTCATAACAATTGAGGATATTAATATCACCGTCGTTAATAATTATATTTAAATCTCCATGAATTGCATCATCCTGAGTATCAATGGTGATTGTTCCATTGTCTATCTGAACATCACCACTGGAATTAAAGGCATCATCAGTAGCTTTAATGTCAATGGTTCCACCTTCTACATATATCAAAGAAGCGGCTTTAACTCCCTTGCCTTCGGAGTTAATGGTAATATGGCCCTCCTCTATATGAATATATCCACAGCCCTCCTCTTCGGAATTATTGGAATCCAGACCATCGCCGCCAGCTGTAATATTAATTGTTCCACCTGTTATGGTTACGGAGTCCTTGCCTTTAATAGCATCGTTAGCAGAAGTAACTGTAATTTTACCACTTAGAATTTTTAAATGGTCTTTGGATTGAATTCCGTTATTGAAAACTGCGTTAACAGTAAGGGAGCCTTCGCCGTTAATAGTTAAGCTGTCTTTGCTGAATAAGGCTGCATTAGGTTCTTCGGCTGAGGCATCAGAATATTCAAAGCCTGTGGAATCACTTAAATAATTTTCTGTGCCATCCTTAAGCGTAATTATAACTTTATCAGCGGATTTAATATAAATCGGTGCACTGTTTACAGAAGTTATGGAAACATTGTCCATAATGATGTGCACGTCTTTTTCTTTATCTGAATCAACAATAAGCTGTCCGTCCTTGGTAGTTCCTGTAATAATGTAATCCCCCTTCTTGGTGATGGTGGCTACATTGCCATCAATACTTACACCGCTACCATCAGCAGTAATATTGTTATCACTGAAAGTGACGGTCGTAACGTCTGATTTATCGTATTCTGTCAACTTATCTTTGTCCGTCAGTTCGGATAGATTTTCAACGTTAGCAGAGTTGGTAGCATCTTCGCTGCTATCCTCTGAATCAATATTTGAATTATTGTGGTTGGTATCATTGTTGTTATCAGTTGCTATATGTGAATCAGAGTTTTGGGTGGAGGTGTTGGTATTACATCCACTTGCGCATCCGATTGTAAAAGCGACTGACAGGGTTAAAATCAATGTTTTGCAGATTTGGTTTTTCATAGTAGACTCCTTTCCTATCCTTGAATTTGTATTATAAAATATTTTTGTGCACAAAATGTGACGGAATCCAAAAAAAGTGGTTAAAAAGGGTTGATTTGATTGACTAAATTAGGTTTTTCCTATATAATTAGGCATTATCACTTTGATGTGTCAAAGTGGCATAAGAAATGTTTATTCAAAAGGAGAAAGAGACAATGAAAAGAATGAAAAAATTTGCAGCACTTGCGTTTGCCGGTCTTATGGCAGTAAGTATGTGTGCTTGTACAGGAGCGGCTAAGGATAAGGAGATTACTATCGGAATCTGTCAGTTGGTTCAGCATGACGCATTAGATGCGGCTACTAAGGGATTTAAGGAAACTCTTCAGGAGAAACTTGAGGCTGATGGTTACACAGTTAAATTTGAAGAGCAGAATGCTCAGGGCGATTCAGCTACATGTGCAACAATTATTAATGGTTTTGTAGCATCAGATGTTGACCTTATTCTTGCTAATGCAACAGCTCCATTACAGGCAGCTGCGGCAGGGACAACAACTATTCCAATTCTTGGAACTTCAGTAACTGATTATGCAACAGCACTTGATATTGATGACTGGAAAGGAACAACAGGTCGTAACATTTCAGGTACTTCAGATTTAGCTCCACTTGCAGATCAGGCGGCTATGATTAAGGAATTATGTCCTAATGCAACTAAGGTTGGTATTTTATACTGTTCAGCAGAAGCTAACTCACAGTACCAGAATGATGTAATTAAGGTTGAGCTTGAGAAGCTTGGTTTAGAAACAGAGTCTTATTCTTTCGTAGATACCAATGACGTAGCAACAGTTACTACTAATGCTGCTAGTGAATGTGATGCAATTTACATTCCAACTGATAATACAGCAGCTTCTAACACAGAGATTATTGACAGCATCTGCCGTCCAGCAGGTGTTCCTGTAGTAGCAGGTGAAGCAGGTATCTGTAACGGATGTGGTATTGCAACTCTTTCAATCAGCTATTATGATCTTGGATGTACAACAGGCGAGATGGCATATGATATCCTTGTTAATGGCAAAGATGTTGCAGATATGGAAGTTCAGTTTGCACCTAAGGTAACCAAACTTTATAATGCAGATATTTGTGAAGATTTAGGTATTGCTATTCCTGAAGGATATGAACCATTACAGTAATAGCGGTATTGATATAGAAACCGGAGGATTTTACAGTGGAAGCACTATTTAATGCGTTACCTGGCGCAGTAGCACAGGGTTTAATATGGGGAATAATGGCAATTGGCGTGTACATAACCTATAAGGTATTGGATGTGGCAGATTTGACTGTTGATGGTACCATGTGTACCGGTGGTGCAGTTTGCGTAATGATGTTAATGAATGGACATCCAATGTGGTTAAGTCTTTTGGCTGCATTTGCAGCAGGCCTCTTAGCAGGTTTTGTAACAGGTATATTCCATACTTTTATGGGAATTCCTGCAATTCTTGCAGGTATTCTGACTCAGCTTGGATTATATTCTGTTAACCTTAAGATAATGGGTAAAGCCAATCAGCCTATCAGTAATCAGAAGTATGACCTTGTGGTATCACTTTTAAATGTTAAGAATGTACCTTTTTATGAGAATACTATTTTTGTAGTTTCGATTTGCATTATTCTGCTTATTATCTTTTTGTACTGGTTCTTTGGTACAGAGCTTGGTTGCTCATTAAGAGCTACCGGATGTAACCAGAATATGAGCCGTGCACAGGGTATTAATACTAAGTTTAATATAGTGTTGGGATTAACGCTTTCAAATGGTCTTGTGGCATTGGCAAGTGCTCTTTTATCCCAGTACAACGGATTCGTTGATATTAATATGGGTAGAGGTGCCATTGTTATCGGTCTTGCAGCAGTTATTATTGGAAGCGTAATTTTTGACAAGATTTTTAAGAATTTTGCTTTGAAACTTTTGGCAGTAGTATTTGGTAGTATTATTTATTACATAGTGCTTCAGTTTGTAATGTGGCTTGGTCTTGACGCTGATTTACTTAAGCTTTTATCAGCTATCGTGGTTGCTTGCTTCTTGGCAATTCCTTATTGGAAGGACAAATTTTTCAATAAGCCAGCCAAAGTAAAAGTTCAGAAAGGAGCGGAATGAAATGCTTAGAATAGAATCTATTTCCAAAACCTTTAATGCCGGAACTGTTAACGAGAAGAAGGCACTGGATGAACTTTCACTTACACTTAACGAAGGCGATTTTGTTACAGTAATTGGTGGCAATGGTGCCGGAAAGTCCACACTTCTTAATGCAGTAGCAGGAACATGGCTTGTGGACAGCGGAAAAATATATATTGATGGTGTTGATGTTACTAAAAAGCCGGAACACAAGAGAGCGGCTTATTTAGGAAGAGTATTTCAGGATCCTATGATGGGAACTGCGGCGACTATGGGTATAGATGAAAATCTTGCTCTTGCGGCCAGAAGAGGTAAGTTCAGAGGATTAAAACAGGGTATTTACAAGGCGGAAAGAGAACAATACAAAGAACTTCTTAAGACACTTGATTTGGGGCTTGAGGATAGAATCACTTCTAAAGTTGGACTTCTTTCCGGTGGACAGAGACAGGCGGTAACACTTCTTATGGCGTCTCTTCAGAAACCAAAGCTTCTGTTATTAGACGAGCATACGGCTGCGTTGGACCCTAAGACTGCTGCTAAGGTATTGGAGACAACGGAAGCTATTGTTAACAGAGACCATCTTACAACATTAATGATTACACATAATATGAAGGATGCCATTGCTCATGGCAACCGACTGATAATGATGAATAGTGGAAAAATAGTTCTGGATATTTCCGGCGAAGAGAAGAAGAAACTCACTGTAGAGGAACTTTTGGAGAAGTTCTCATTGGCAAGCGGAGATGAATTTGCTAATGACCGAATGATACTAGGGTAATTTTTCGACAATTATAATCAATTAAGGACAATTATTGGAAAATAGTTGTCCTTTTTTATTGTAGTATGATATTATGAGATTAGTGAAAATTTATGTATCGGGAATTTTAGGATTGAAAGAAGGGATAGTTTGATAAAGGAATTCGATAGTCTTACAGGGTTGTATAATTTTTCTACTTTCTTGATGGAAACTAGGCATATGCTTGATGAGAATCCTGATTCTGAGTATGCGATGCTGGTGTTGGATATTGAGCGTTTTAAGGTTATTAATGAAATGTTCAATATGGAAAAGGGAGATAAAGTACTCAAAGCAGTTGCTACAATTGTTAGTAATTTTGTGGGCAAGGCAGGAGGACGCTACGGTCGAATCGGAAGCGACCGTTTTGTGTGCTGTTTTCCGAAGGAGACATTTGATGAGGAGGAAATCACTACATTACTTTCCTTTGTGATTTCAGAAAAAGATTTGAATTATCGTGTATACATCAAAGGCGGTTTGTACTATATCGATGATATTCATATTGATGTAATCAAAATGTGCGACCGTGCTTTAATTGCCCTTAAGGAGATTAAGGGACACTACAGCGAAATGATATCAGTATACGCTAAGGGAGCTAAGAATGATTTGATTGAATCACAACAGCTTCTGTCCGATATGGAGGCGGCTCTTGCCAATAAAGAGTTTAAGCTGTACATTCAGCCGGTTTATCGCCTTAAGGATAATGAAATGGTATCCGGTGAGGTTTTGGTAAGATGGCAGCATCCTAAGCATGGGCTTTTATTCCCGGGGAAATTCATTCCGTTATTTGAGAAGAATTACGTGGTATCTAAGCTGGACAAATATATATGGGAAGAAGCCTGTATTTTAATCAGGCAGATGATGGATAATAATTCGGTTATGCCGTTGTCTGTCAATGTATCAAGAGTTGATTTGGTTGTTGAGGATGTTGCAGATATTTTTGTAGACCTTGTTAATAAGTATAATGTCCCGGCTAAATATCTCAAAGTCGAGATTACGGAAAGTGCATATATTGATAATCCGGAGAAGATGATAAATACAATAAAGACCTTGAAGGATCATGGTTTTACTGTTTTGATGGATGATTTTGGTTCAGGTTACTCATCCCTTAATACTCTTAAGGATTTGTCGTTTGATGTTCTTAAGATTGACAAAAAGCTTATTGATGAGGTTGATGTAAGCGATAAGGGCGGAAATGTGGTAATGAGCATTATCCGTATGGCTCGCTGGCTTGGTATGCAGGTTGTTGCCGAGGGAATTGAGAAGTATACCCAGGCAAATCTTCTAAGAATGATTGGTTGCGATTATCTTCAGGGATTTTTGTATTCTAAGCCTGTTGATGTGCCTACATTTATGAAGATGAAGGGCGATAAGGTGACCATAGCTAATATGCAGATGGTGGATGTTCTTAGCATGGAATCTATCTACACAGCCAAGGATATGTATACAAGAGTTTTTCTTGAGGAACTTATAGGACCTCTTATGATGATTGAGCTTGAGGGCGATAAGTTTAGATTTATAGAGGCTAACGAAGCTTATTCCAGAAAATATGAGAAACCGGCAGTAACATTTTTGGATGAACTGGGAGTATTTGATGAGAATAACGACAGCAGGATTCGTAATAAATTAATTAAAAAATGTAATGAAGCTTACGAAACCAAGAGTGCGGAGCATTACACTTTTGCACAGAATATTAATGAGTACGAGCGACGCTGGTTCACCTTCAAAATATATTATATGGGGGATAATGGAGAGTCCAAGGTATTTGTCATTGGAGTTTCAGATGTAACCAAGGATATGGTTAAGGCCAACAAGCGTGAGGTTAAGGAACTTTTACCTTTGCTTTGTGGTCTGTTTGTTGAAATTGTTGAATTTGATTATGTTAAGAATCAAATTTCATTTGTACTTAAAAACAGAGTGCTGATGAATATGGACAGAGCTAAGGCACCTCTTGATAAGACCTTTGAAACCCTGATTAACAAGATGATTGTGCCTACAAGCCGGGATGAAGCGAAATACTATTTGTCAAGGGAGTTTGTTGAGGAGTATTTCTCGGATGAAAATAAGAAAATTTTCACCTTTAAGCTGGATATGTATGATAAGGACAGGCAGCCACATCTGTGTGAAATGACGCTTATTAATCTTATTTTGGAATCGGGGTCAGCATCTATTATGGTATGTACAAGAGTTTTGGAATAATTTTTTAGTAGAATAATTACTTTCATTAAAAAAGAAAGCGTATTTTGAATTGTGGAGGTTTTGGCAGTAGCGTCCTGCTTTATTGTCAAAACCTCTGCAAAATACGAAGAGTATATTGATTTTAGAGTTTTAGCCATCTTACTAAGCCTTATGCTAGTGGTGGCTTTTTTGCAGGGAATGTTAAGCAGATTCCGGTGTCGGTTTTGTTGTCGGGATTTACTACGGATGGAGCGGCACTTTTATGTGGTGTGAACATCGGTGGACTTGGTACATTGATAGCATCGATGGCAAGTCTTATATCCTACAAAGCCTATGCAGCTCTTGATTTTTCAAAAAAATTAAAATATGTACTTGTATTTACAGGGGTTAATATAGTATTTTTATTGGTGATGCTTGCACTTGTGGCAATTATTGGTGCATAGTCTGGAGGAAGTACGGAATATGATTTTAAATGTAGAGAATTTAAGCCATGGTTTTGGAGACAGAGCCATTTTTAATAATGTATCCTTTCGCCTGTTGAAGGGAGAGCATATTGGACTTATCGGAGCGAATGGCGAGGGTAAATCCACTTTTATGAATATAGTGACCGGAAAGCTTATGCCGGATGAAGGTAAGGTTGAGTGGGCAAAAAATGTTCGTGTGGGATATCTTGACCAGCACACTGTTTTGCAGGCGGGGATGACCATTCAGGATGTTTTGCGCTCTGCTTTTGCGTGGTTATACGAGATGGAAGAAAAGATGACCGCGATTTTTGAGGCTATGGCGGAGGCTACTCCTGAAGAGATGGAAGATATGATGGAGGAGTCCGGCACCATACAGGATATGCTTGCCAATCATGATTTTTACATTATAGATGCCAAGGTTGAGGAGGTTGCAAGAGCCTTTGGAATTCTTGAACTGGGTCTTGACAGGGATGTAACTGAGCTTAGTGGCGGTCAGAGAACTAAGGTTTTACTTGCCAAGCTTTTATTGGAGAAACCAGATATTCTTCTGTTGGATGAGCCTACTAACTATTTGGATGAAAATCACATCGCATGGCTTAGAAGATATCTTCAGGAATATGAAAGTGCTTTTATCCTTATCTCCCATGATATGGAATTCCTTAACAGCGTGGTTAACCTGATTTATCATATGGAAAATCAGGAGCTTAACCGCTACGTGGGAGATTACGAGAAATTTAAAGAAGTTTACGAGGTTAAAAAAGCACAGCTTGAGGCTGCCTACAGAAAACAGCAGCAGGAAATAGATGAGCTTAAGGATTTTGTTGCCAGAAATAAAGCGAGGGTTGCTACGAGAAACATGGCAATGTCCCGTCAGAAGAAGCTTGACAAAATGGAGGTTATTGAGCTTGCCAAGGAGAAGCCGAAGCCTGAGTTTAATTTTAAGGAAGCAAGGGCTACCGGTAAGGTTATTTTTGAAACTACGGATTTGGTTCTTGGATATGACAAGCCACTTTCTAAGCCAATTAATCTTAGAATGGAACGCGGAGAGAAGATTGCTATTGTGGGAACCAACGGTATTGGTAAGACAACTTTCTTAAAGAGCGTTCTTGGGCTTATCAAACCTATCTCCGGCAAAGCAGAGCTAGGAGATTATCTGTATAAGGGTTATTTTGAGCAGGAGATTAATCCGGGCTCTAATACCTGTATTGAAGAGATTTGGGAGGAGTTTCCTTCTATGACTCAGTATGAGGTCCGTTCGGCGCTTGCCAAATGTGGCTTGACAACGAAGCATATTGAAAGTCTTGTGAGAGTGTTAAGTGGTGGTGAGCAGGCGAAGGTTAGACTTTGTAAGCTTATTAACAGGGAAACTAATATTTTGCTTCTGGATGAGCCTACCAATCATCTGGATGTGGATGCCAAGGATGAATTAAAAAGGGCATTAAAAGAATACAAGGGTGGTATTCTTCTGGTGTGCCATGAGCCAGAATTTTATCATGGCGTTGTGGATAAGGTGTGGAATCTGGAGGAGTATTCTCTTCTGGCTAATTAACTATAAGAGGTGGCAATATGAAATACGATTATTTGATAGTGGGAGCGGGGCTTTTTGGAAGCGTTTTTGCTCACGAAATGACAGTGCGGGGAAAACGCTGTCTGGTTATTGATAAGCGAAATCACATTGGCGGAAATATATATACTTATGAGTGCGAAGAAATTAATGTACATAAGTACGGTGCACATATTTTTCATACCTCGGATAAAGAGGTGTGGGAGTATGTAAATTCCTTTGCTGATTTTAATAATTACATAAACTCTCCTGTGGCAGTGTATGAGGATGAATTATACAATCTTCCTTTTAATATGAATACTTTCTCTAAGATGTGGAATATCAAAACTCCATCTGAGGCTAAGGAAATTATTGCTTCCCAGATTAAGGAGCTTGGTATTACTGAGCCTAAGAATTTGGAAGAACAGGCGCTGTCTTTGGTGGGTGTGGATGTATATGAAAAGCTTGTTAAGGGATATACTGAAAAGCAGTGGGGCAGACCCTGCAATGAGCTTCCGGCATTTATAATCAAAAGATTGCCTTTAAGATTTACATATAACAATAATTATTTTAATGACAGATATCAGGGAATTCCTATTGGCGGATACACCCGGATTGTTGAAAAGCTTCTAGAGGGTGTGGAAGTCTTGTTGAATACGGATTACCGTGATTTTATTAAGGATAATCCTGATGCGGCGGAGCGAATTCTGTTCACAGGAATGATTGATGAGTACTATGATTATCAATTCGGGCATCTTGAATACAGAACAGTTAGATTTGAGACAGAGACACTTCAAGTGGACAATTATCAGGGGAACGCAGTGGTTAATTACACACATAGGGATGTGCCTTGGACGAGAATTATTGAACATAAGCATTTTGAATTTGGCACACAGCCTTCTACAGTGATTTCTAAGGAATATTCTGTGGAATGGCAGCCGGGAATGGAACCGTATTATCCGGTTAATGATGACAAAAACACAGAGCTTTTTAATCGTTATCTTGAGCTTGCCAATGGAGAGGATAAAGTGATTTTTGGAGGACGTCTTGGTAATTATAAATATTATGATATGGATAAGGTAATTAAGGAAGCACTTGAATTATCAAGGAGGGTATAAAGATGGGTATTAATGAGGCTAGAGTAAAATTAAATGAATACAATCAGAACCATGTTTTGGAATTCTATGAGAAGCTGTCAGAGGTTGAGAAAGAAAATCTTCTGCGCCAGATTGCGGCAACTGATTTTGAGATTATTAAAAACAGTCGTGAAAATATGCATTCTGAGACCAAGGGTGTCATTAGTCCAATTTCTGTTATGACGGTGGATGAGATTAACAATAGTTTTGATACATATGAGGAAAGAGGGCTTGAAGCCATCAAAGCCGGGGAAGTGGCAGCAGTACTTCTTGCTGGAGGAATGGGCACAAGACTTGGCTCTAACAATCCAAAGGGCATGTACGACATTGGACTGACACGTCCGGTATATATTTTCCAAAGATTATTTGAGAATCTTATGGAAGTAACGGACAGAGCGGGCAGCTATGTTCATATGTTCATTATGACCAGTGAGAAAAACCATAGGGCTACAGTTGAGTTTATTCAGGGTAAAAATTACTTTGGCTATCCTAAGGAATATGTGCATTTCTTCTCTCAGGAAATGGCAGCAGCCACTGACTACGAGGGTAAGGTGTACATGGAGGCGAAGTCTCGAATCGCTACCTCACCTAATGGCAACGGTGGCTGGTATCTTTCTCTTAAAAAAGCCGGACTTTCTGAAGTGATTGAAAAAGCCGGAATCAAATGGCTTAATGTATTTGCCGTAGACAATGTGTTGCAGAAAATTGCGGACCCTGCTTTTGTGGGGGCAACAATTTCCAATAACTGCGTGTGTGGCGCCAAGGTAATCCGCAAGGCGGACAAAAACGAAAGCGTTGGAGTTCTCTGCCTTGAAGATAATCATCCTTCCATTGTTGAATACTATGAGCTTACAGATGAAATGAAGGATGCTGTGAATGAAAAAGGCGAGCCTGCATACAACTACGGTGTTATCCTTAACTATCTTTTTGGGGTAAAAGAGCTTGATGACATTGTGGCAAGAAAGCTTCCTCTACATGTGGTTGAGAAAAAAATTCCTTACATTAATGATGAAGGTGTGATGATTTCTCCGGATAAGCCTAACGGATATAAGTATGAGACTTTGATTCTTGATATGATTAAGCTTCTTGACTCCTGCTGTGCTTATGAGGTTGTAAGAGAAAAAGAGTTTGCGCCTATTAAGAATTTGACCGGTGTGGATTCGGTGGAGAGCGCGAGGGTGTTGCTTGGGAAAAATGGAATAGAGTTGTAATTAAAGTGAATAAAACCCAATCTCCTGCATAGAATGTACAAACATCAATGCAGGAGATTTTTTTGAAAGGATATATCGAAGAACGTGCCATCAAAATGGCTCAGTACATAGTGGAAACTAAATCCACTGTCAGACAGACTGCCAAGATCTTTGGAATTAGCAAGAGTACCGTACATATGGTTGTGACAATATAGAGCGGTGGAAAGGTAAGGTTGTTTGGGTAGTTGAATAAGGATAAAGTAGGAACACTCTCAAGTGGAAACTTGAGGGTGTTTTTGGTATAATCAAATCGTGAGTGTTTGATATTAATAAAAAAAGTATTTAATTGAAATGCAAAGTTATCTTGTTGTTAAGGAGAAAATGATGCCAATTGTACCGAAAAGAAATGGTCTGAGAAATAATAGATGGATGAATATTTTAGATGAGTGTGTTGGTAAATATGTGAAGAATTATAGTTGGAGTTACGATTTTTCAAAAGAAAACGAGCAACCTAAAGGACAAGATTGTGAAGCCAGATATCTTTCACAATTTATATTCAAATATTTGATAGAGACAAAGGACACGATTTTGCTTCATACTACATGCGATAGATATGCTATATTAGAATTAGGGGGAAATTGTAAAATTCAGCTACATTTTGATGTTATGAATAATCCCAAAACGTGTCATAAGTTTAGTGCAAGCATGAAAAATGAAGATTATGAACATTGGATTTGGTGGAAAGATAATTATCATGTGATTGGTAATTTGGCTCCTATTCCATGGCCGAAAAAATTGAAACCAAATAATCAGCTTAAGCATCGCAAGTTAGATGAAAGGTGGGATATGTTTCTTCAGTATATGAAAACTGAATGGAAGAATTGGTATGTTAATGAAAAGTTTTCATTTGAAAGATATATGATTTTTACCTATCAACACATTTACTATGAAGAAATATTTGATGATCTTGAAAAAATGTTGGAGAGAAAAAGTCTAGATGAAGTAAGTGAAGATGAGTGGATTGATTTCCTTGATAGTGAGGAGATGAAAATAGATGAAAATTTAAAATTGTTGGAGTTTGATATCAATAAAAATGAAATGAAAAAAATTAATTATTTGATAGAAGTAAGAAGTAGGATTATAGTGGCTGTATTAAAGAAAAGAATAAATCTTTTGTAAGGTTAGAGAATGATTTATTGAATTTAAATGTAAAAGATATATTTTAAAAGATAATTTGTTTGAGAAAGAGGCATCAGAATGAAGATTTTATACGGCACGACAAATAAAGCAAAATTACAAGCAATGAGAACCGCCTTGGAATCATTTGATATAGAATTGATTGGATTAGGCGACATAGATAGTGAACTTCC
>CAZNUK010000023.1:0-29114 GCA_964576255.1 uncultured Butyrivibrio sp. | reverse complement strand
GACTTTTGTGTCACAGCCTCCGCTGTTATAGACTATCTATTTCCCGACAGCCCCTTCACATAATTCAAATAAGTCCAATCTGCCGTGCAAGCTTAATCAAAATCACTACATTTTTTTCAAATGCTCCATAAATTCCAGCAAGCTCTCATAACATCCATACACCAATCCTGCCATCTCATCATTATATGGCTGCAGATCCGGTATCATAACAGTCTTAAGCCCTGCTGCTGAAGCTGAACGAATACCATTGTAAGAATCCTCCACCGCAAAAGTATCAGAGGGCTCGACTCCTAATTCCTTACACGCCATAAGATAAATATCCGGAGCAGGCTTACTATGAGTTACCATATCTCCGCTAATAATCTTTTCAAAATATCCCGAAAGCCCCATCAAATCCAAATGATGCTTTATTACCGACTTTCTGGTAGACGAAGCAATCGCTACTCTGGCACCGGTTTCTTTAAGATATTCCAAAAGCTCTACAGTACCTTTCATAAGAGGTACTTCTTTTTCCACATAGGACATAAGCTTCTGTCTTTTTAATTCCTTGAACTCCTCGTATGGGAATCCGTCAGGATAGTATTTATCAAGCACTTCTGACTGGTCGTTCTCACTTCTACCGATACATAGATACGCTGGCTCCGTAATATTGGGAATTCCCAAAATATCCGCTACCTCTTGCCACGCTTTAACATACAGCTTTTGAGTGTCAAAAAGCACTCCGTCCATATCAAAAACAATATTTATCATAAATCTTCTTCCTACGCATTAAACATTATTTTTTCACTCTTAAAGGCCTTGGTGGTAAGAGCGATGATAATTGCAGCCATTCCGTAGGTGCCCAAAAGTGTTAATAAAAACTGCGGAATTGTTGTACTTCCCATTAAAATACCCTTAAAGGCTACTGAAGCTCCATAAATAGGAATACAATATTCGCCCATAGATGGGTCTCCCATGGTATACATATTAATCATACCGGCAATAAGTACCACAATGTACACTGGGGAAATATATGAGGATGCCTGCTTAGTATCCTTAGCAAGCACTGCAACAATACTGATAATTGATACATACAATATTACAAGACCAATTATCAACACAATCAACTCAATAATCTGTAATGGTGTAAAGGAAATTGACATTCCCTCCATAATAGATTCTCCCCCTAAGAAATTTACACCAACTATAATAACTCCACCAATTGACGCGATATATACCAGTGCAGACAAAATTGATAGAATTCCAAGTGAAACCACCTTTGCAAGAACAATTTCAACTCTGTTAACCGGAGATAATAAAAGACTTGCGATTGTTCCTCTTTCCTTCTCTCCTGCAATGGAATCCACTCCAAGTCCCATTGCTCCGGCAAAAATCATCATGGTTACAAAATACGGAACCATCATTCCAAGCATTTTACCAAATGCCTTATTATCGTCCTGAACTTCCATATCTGGATTATCACTATCAACAGTAAAAACCATTGCATATTCCACACTGCCAAATTTTTCTGCTACAAGACCAAGTCTGTACTGCTCAAGGCATACCAAAAGTTCACTTCTTGCAGCCACAGAATAATCCTCAGAAGGATTGTAATAGGTCTTAACCTGTGGAAGCTTTAATTCTTCAGTATCATATATCTGCTCAGTAAAATCTGCAGGATATTCAATAACCAAATCCAGCTCGCCATCCTTAAGCTGCTGTTTAAAACTCTCCATGGCATCACTTTCCATGGTCTTGCTATCATAGTATTCTATTTTATAACCCTCTGCACCCTGAAGCATTGTTTTGAAATTCTCCGGAGCATCAATAATATATACATTGGAAATATTTTCTTCCACATCTGACTCAATGTTCAGAATGAGAACGCCAATAAGTCCGATCATTCCCACAACCAGTATTACCGGTAAAATAAACATGGAGAAAATCATCTTTTTGTCTTTGAGAACTCTGTCAAGCTCTTTACCGAGTATTGCACGAAAACCCTTCATCTTATGCTTCCTCCTTATGATTTATTTTGTACATTTCAAAAAATGCATCTTCAAGATTGTCACAACCATATCTCTCGTAAATCTCTGGAAGTGTTGCTTCGCACACCTTCTGTCCGTCAATAATTATTCCCACTCTGTCACAAAGCTTTTCCGCCTCGCTCATAATATGGGTTGAAATAACCACAAGCTTACCCTCATCTCTCAACACCTTAAGATAATCCGTAACCTGTCTTGCAGTAAGAATATCAAGGCCTGATGTAGGCTCGTCAAAAATAACTATTTCAGGGTTATGCACAAGACTTACAGCTATAGCCGCCTTCTGCTTCATACCTGTAGACAGCTCCTCAATCTTTTTATCCTTGAATTCTGTTATGCCAAAATACTCAAAAAGGTAATCCTTTCTCTTGGCGATATCATCCGGTTCCATATTATGAAGTTTGCCAAAGAAATCAAACATATAGCTTGGTGTAAAATTAGGGTCAAGCTTGATTTCATTGGTCAAAAAGCCGATTTTGGCTCTTACTTCACTTGGCTCCTTAATAGTATCATGACCTGCAACAGTTACTTTACCGCTTGTTGGATTCAACAATGTTGCAATACAACGAAGTGTTGTAGTCTTACCCGCTCCGTTTGGTCCCAATAGACCATAAATCTCACCGTGCTTAGCTGTAAGCGAAACCTCAGAGACTGCCACCTTGGTAGTGTTTTTGGTCTTTTCTTTTTTCATTTGCTGTTGAGATAATTTATATATCTTAGTCAAATTTTCAACACAAATCATCATTATTCACTCCTCTTATAGATTTGAAATAAACACAATTTACCAAAAAAATAATATCATATTATTTATTTACGCACAACCTTTTAAACTAATTGTTTTTTTGACACATTGCATATATAATGTATATGACTACGTTATATATTTAACAAAGAAAGAAGGACATAATACAATGAAACACAAAATTCTATCATGCATTCTGTTAGTTACGCTTCTTCTTGGAGTTGTCGGTTGCAATAGCAAAAGCACCGAAACAATTTCCACAGATATAAGCATCGCATCCTTAAAGGGACCTACATCCATAGGACTTGCCAAATTATATACCGATTCCGATGCAGGTAACACCACCAACAATTATAACTACAGTATCCACGGCACAGCTGACGAGATTACCGCTGGTCTTACCAAAGGTGAAATTGACATTGCCGCAATTCCTTGTAATCTTGCTTCAATTCTCTATAACAAGACCGAAGGACAGCTTCAGATTGCAGGAATTAACACTCTTGGAGTTCTCTATGTAGTAACCAAGGGTTGTACAATTACCTCTGTAGAAGACCTTGAGGGCAAAACCATCTGCTCCACAGGTCAGGGGACAACTCCGGAATATACACTTAACCACATCGTTGCATCCCATGGACTTGATACAACCGAGGATATGACTGTGCAGTATTATTCTGAAGCAACTGAAATTGCAGCATTATTCGCCTCTCAGGACGAGGTAATCGCCGTACTTCCGGAACCATTTGTAACAACAGTGCTTAATTCCAATTCTGATGCTAAGGTTTCTCTAAGCTTTACCGAGGAATGGGAAAGCATTAATCCTGACAGCACACTTGTAACCGCAGTAATTGTTGTTCGTAAAGAATTTGCAGAAAATAACGAAAAGGCTTTCCAGACTTTCCTTAAGGAGTATGAAGCATCTGTAAAATTTGCCAATACCGAAATTGATGAATGCGCGCAGTACCTTGAAACTTTGGATATTATGAAAGCTGCTATTGGCAAAAAAGCAATACCAAATTGTAATGTTGTACTCATCACCGGAGATGAGATGGAGAGCAAGGTTCTCTCCTATTTGGAGGTTCTATACACCGCTGACCCTAAATCCGTAGGTGGAACACTTCCTGATAATTCAATTTTCTATAATAAATAAATGGAGGTCGCAATGAACCGGAAGAGAATTTATACATTAATTTCCATAGCTCTTTGGCTGCTAATCTGGTTTGTTGCGGCTATTTTAATTAACAACCGGATATTTTTGCCGGGACCTGTAGCTGTAATCAAGACTTTGGGCGCTATGGCTACCACCAAAGACTATTATCTTGCGCTGTTAACCTCATTAAAAGGGGTTGCTTTTGGATTTTTAATCGGATTAATAGGAGGAATCCTATTGGCGTCTTTTGCTTATGTAAACAAATTTATGGAAGTATTTTGGGGCACCTTTATTAAAATCATTAAGTCCATTCCCGTTGCCTCTTTTATTATACTGGCACTTTTCTGGGTTAATTCAGTTAATCTGTCAGTGTTAATATCTGCTTTGATTGTGTTGCCTGTAATATACGGCAATTTTCTTACAGCACTTAGAGGAACCGATAAAGAGCTTTTGGAATTTGCCAAGGTATATCGATTATCTCCAATAAAGCGAATTAGATATATTTATCTGCCAAGTGTAATAACCCCCCTGATTTCTGGATGCCAGATTGCAATGGGTTATGCCTGGAAATCCGGAGTTGCAGCTGAAATCATTGGATTAATCCGGGGCACAATTGGTAATGAATTGTACAAAACCAAGCTGTATCTTAGCACTGACGAATTATTTGCATGGACAATTTCAATTGTTCTTATGTGTTTTTGCTGCGAGAAAATTCTGGTGTTTTTGCTGGCTATGCTAAAGCCGGGCAGATTCCCTCTCACAAAAGGAGGAAGCCGCAATGCAGATTAAAATTAATAATCTTAATATTACTTATGAAGACAAAAAAGTAATCGCAAATTTATGTGACACCATTGCTTCCGGAGAAAAAATAGCCCTAATCGGAACCTCCGGAATCGGAAAAACCTCCCTCATTAATGCCATTATGAATTTAATCAGCTATGAAGGTGACATCCAATTTGATGAACCCCCTATTTTTGCAACAGTATTTCAGGAGGACCGCCTGCTTAATGACTTTACGGTATTTACTAACATTAAAATAGTCACCCCACAGCTTAGTAATTATAAGATTACAGAATATATTAGAAGCATCGATCTTAATCCCAAGGATTTGATTCGTGAATTAAGCGGAGGAATGAAAAGACGCGTGGCTATTTTACGAGGAATTCTAGCACCATCCAATTTACTCATTATGGATGAGCCCTTTAAAGGCCTTGATACCAATACAAAAGACCGGGTAATGACCCTTGTCAAAGAAAAAGCCTCCGATAAAACCATGGTTCTTATTACTCATGACATATCGGAAGCCCAATATTATAATTGTAGAATTATTGAACTTTGCTCTTACGTCCCTTAACAATAAGTGTGATTGTAAGAGCAATTGCATATATACCCGCTGACGCCGAAGATACTATTAATCCCAATCTCCAGCCCGGTGTCTCATATTCAAAATGAATTTCATGTTCCCCTTCTGAGAGCTCCAGTACATAGAAAAGATTTTCATATAGTTCGTATTGTGTTTCCTGTCCATCCACCGTAATTTCCCAGCCCTTGCCCTCAGGTACTGTTATTAACACCTTAGAAGTCTCCGAAAGATTAATTTTCCCTGTAAAATAATCATCTGAATAATCTGTTACAACCATCTGAGTGTCAGAAATTCTATCATACACTCGTTCAAAAGCTTTTTGATTAAGTGTTCCAGCATATACAGTGGTTAACGCAGGATCTACATATTGCTCCTTGGAATACCATGCTTCAACCACTACCTGCTGCCCTTTTTCAAGCATTCCGGCACTTAATATCACCTCTGGGCAGCTACCGGTATACACAATCTCATCATCCACTTTAATTACTATTTTTTTAATAAAACCACTATCTGGTTGAACCAAAAACTCGCCATCCACAAGAACAGTGCAACCATAGCTTGAGGCTTCACTTTCATAATCAGTTCCAATATACGAAAAAGCATTGTGATAGAAAACACTCTCCCCCGTAATACTTCTGCTGATATTATTCATGGAAGTAAAAGGATTATAAGTTAGCTCTGCAGTTAAAAAGCTCTCAGGCACCTTATATCCAAGAGAAAGAGCATATGGATTCTCGTATACATCCACGCTACCCTCACTTCTTACATATTGATAGGTGGTTGAATTACAAGCAGTTGAGGTTACATAGTAATATTTAACCCCCAAAAGCATATCCATAAAAGTATTATCTCCATGATACACTGAATTATTATCCCCGCCGGCACCACCAGTTTTGTTATAATATGCGGACAGATTGTAATGGTGGAAGGAGTTAAAAAGTCCCATTCCGTTAATTCCATAATAAGTACTTTCATTAATCACCGACATATGCCCCACATTTCTGGTAAAATACATAAAATCAGTAATCATCTCCGGTGAAAAATCTTCCGGGGACATATAACACATAACATTTTCGTAATAAAATTCATTTTCATTATAGGTTGAATCTATTTTTTCCCTGTAAAAACCAATTGGCTTTTTATTATTAATCTCATTAAAATCCTTAACATAATAGCCATAATCCCCACTCAACACTCCGTTGGAGCAAAAAATCCCCACACAAAAGGTCACAATAAGCTCTATAAAAGCCATAACTCTAATAACATTGAGCCTTGTTTTACCCCTTCCAAAACCAAGGATAAGCACATATGCCAAGGCAAGTACTATGGTCAAAGCCACATTTATAATAATACTTCTGTCCAAAACAGCCATAACAGTCAGACCAGTACTAAGAATTCCCCAGCCTATAAAAAGTGTGCCCCTGTTGATTTGGGTTCGCTTAAGGGATACAACCTGAAATCCCATGGTAAGCATAACAAAAATAACCATAAAGGAAAATCTGTTAGGAATACCGTTCTGCATATGCATACCATGCCATACATAATTCAGTGGTTTCAAATTAAAGCTTAAAATCAGCACAGCAAGAATTAATGCGTTACGAATTTTATCACCCTTAGGTATACTTCGTGCAGCAAAATACACTGCTATAAGAAGTATTCCAAACACCGTTATAAACAAATTGGCATTTTCCTGTTCAAAAGAAACTCCATGCTGTGGAAAACCAATAAGAATGGTTTTAAAGCTGTCCACAAAGCTACCATAAAATTCCCACTTTGGTGCACTCTCCGTTGACACTATAGAGGACTGCAAAGCCTCGTATGAAGGAATTATAATAATTGCACTAAGACCTATTGCCAATACGGAGCACAATCCGATGCGCAATAATTTTTTCAAAAAATCCTTAACATTCTTAAATCTGTAAGTGAAGAAATACAGAAAAATAAAAATGCATATCATATACCCCATAAAATAACAGCAAATAATAGAAAGTGCCAAAAATCCCGTATACATGTACCAGTTTGGACTCTCATCCCTCATAAGCTTATCCAGCCCCATAATCACCAGTGGAAACAGTACCAGACTATCTAACCACATTACATTCCATAAATAACCAACCACATAACCACTTATGGCATATATTGTGGAAAAAAGTACGATTTTACCGGTCCTTGCGTCAGGAAAACGATTCTTAATGTATGCAGCAAAGCTTCCTCCGCATAATGCAATTTTGAAAATAATCAGGGCATTAACCACATATATCAGATATTCCTTATCAAACAACACAATAACTAAATTGAGGGGACTCACCAGATAATATGCAAAAACTGCCCAAAAATCATAGCCCATAGAACCTGTGAGAGAATAAAATATGCTTTTTCCCTCTGTTAGAACATCATAGTATGCTCCAAAAAATGGCAAATACTGTTCAAAACAATCATTAGAAGTAAAAACTACTCCACAGGATATATATGCTATAAGAGAAACAAGTCCCACTATAGTAAGTGGGACCAAAATACCTAATAAAATATGTCTGCATCGCTTCATCTATGACACAACTCCTTCTATATGGCGCAAGGCCATTATGTTATTCTAAATCTTCTGAATATACTGTGTATTGATTTCTACCATTCTCCTTGGAATGATATAATGCCTTATCCGCCTTAGTATACAGCTCCGAACACTCTTTAATTCCAATTGTACTGGAAGCTCCGATACTAACGGATATCTGAACAGTTTTATCATCCTTATCAAGGTTTTTGCACATCTTACGGCATAACTCACCGGCATATCTTTCGATATCTTTACGGTTAACACAATTCACCATAAATACAACAAATTCATCGCCACCATATCTTCCAAGATATCCTCCCGGAAATACCACTCTTAATGCTCCTGCCAGAGTCTTAAGAGCTTCATCTCCCATCAAATGACCCAAAGAGTCATTAACGGTTTTGAAATTATCCATATCTATAAGAAACAAAGTACCTTCCTTATTGCCGGGTCTTCTTACAACAAATTCATTAACAAAATCATCAAAGGTTCTGCGATTATATAAACCGGTAAGTCCATCATGCTGGGCTTCATTGGTAATCTTAACTCGTTCGCTCTTCTCCTGATATAATTTCTGTACGAATTTTTTCTTGTACATCTGCTCATTATGAAGCTTAACAAGAGCTTCATTAAGTTCTTCATTCTTCTCCTGGGCTTCTCTCATCTTATCCCTTACAATATTGAAAGAGTCTGACAACTGCTGAATTTCATCCTGTCCATTATATTTAAGAGGAGACATCTGACAGTAATCATCTCTGAACATTCTTGCCCACTCTTCAATTTCTTCAATAGGCTTGGTTATTTTAACCCGGATAAAAGCGCATAACAATATATAAAGTCCAACAAAGCCCACAGCAAGAGTTATCAAAATAATAATGAATACAATACAGCTTACATTGGATGCTCTGCTATTCTCATTACATACTTCCACCTGAACCTGAATAATATCAGAAATAAGGCTTTTACATATGGTGATTCTGGCTCCCAATTCGCCTTTATAAATTGCCATGGCAGAATCCAAATCTAAATTACGGGTAATTTTATCCATCTCGGCACGTATTTTGCCGAGATTAATATCCACCTGCTTAATTTCATAACGAACATCACTTTCAAAACTATTGATGTTTTTTTCTAAATCCATACACTGATATTGAAAGAATACATATTTTTCTTCCATCTTAGTGTAATTAGCCTCTCCGCCATACAAACAATATGCGTTAATCGCCTGTTCAAACTCATCCAACGCAACCGAAGCATCCGCTATTCTTTTGTATGAGTCTGCATATGCTTTATTGGAGTAATAATATCTGGAAATAATAAAGATAATGCAAATAATAAATGTCACAACGATTAAGACCATTGGCAGAACAATCTTCACAACAGTTCTTTTTAATGGTCTTTTGACTACATCATCCGTTATTGAGTTATCGACTGATAATATTTTGTCCATAAATACTCCAAATGTAATACACAAATTTACATTTACATAATACTAAACAATAGTTTTATTTGCAAGAAATATATGGTATTTTGTGTCGAAAAATGCTATACTACAGAAAGTATATTAGGACTATATACAAGGTCCGGAATATGGAGGATATATTATGTTTTGTATTTATTGTGGCAAACAAATTAAAGATGGCGAAACCTGCAGTTGCCAGACTCCACAGCCCGCTTATAACCCATATGCAGCTCCTGTAGGAAGTACTCCGACAGTAACACCGATTTCCCAGCCAGCACCTGATACCCAGGGCTCCAACTCACTTGCTGCTCTTCATAAGGTTTTGGGCGGTCCTGTAATGAAAGTCGTTGCTATACTTTTGACCATTGGATTTGTAGTACGTGTAATTTCCGGTTTTACGGATATAGCATTTTTACTCACTGTTATCGGAACCTGGATTGTATATGCGAACTCTAAGGCTCCTAATGGTCCTAATTCAACCAGAGGCTATGGTATGCTTGCCGGAGTTTCTGTTTTAAATGCAGTATTATATTTATTGTCTACGCCTTTACTTATTATGCTTATATGGTATTTTTTACCACATCTTAATGAATTTATCAGCTATTTTACTCCGGGATACAGAGTCATTCTTACAGACCTGTCTGAGATTATTCTGGTGGTCCTTACAATCGCTGTTTATGTATGGGGAATTGTGTACCATGTCTTTAATATTAAGACACACTTTCATCTTAAGACCGTTGCTTCAGGAATACCGGCTAAAATTCACATTTCCGGATTATACAATGTACTTATTTTCCTGCACGGCTTGTTTTTCATAGGATTATGTATCTGCATTTTCCTGTCATATTCCAATGTTACTGCCGAATTACCGGAGATGATAACAGAATTTTTCACTGAATACTCCGGCTGGGCAAGAGAATATGAAGAAGGAACAGCCAAAAGCATTTCAATACTGGCTCCTATGATATTAACTCTGCTTCCGGCATCATTCTTAATTTCTGGAATAAGCAGAATGATTACATCAATAATGTTTACACGTCTTAACAAAACCAATTGATATTATAAGGCACTTGCAGGACCGGCTTACGACTGCTTGCAGGTGCCTTAATATTTTATTTGGCAGTGATTTTTTTCTCAACCAGATTAATTAACTGGTATAATCCCACTGACAACAAGCATAAAATCACTATAGATAATAATACCCAATCCATTTTAAAAGTCTGGGTTGCATAGATAATCATATATCCCAGTCCCTGTCTGGCAGCCAAAAACTCTCCGATAATTACACCAACAAGGGAAAGTCCCAGATTAACTTTTGCAGTATTTATTATTGAAGGAAGGCTGTGAGGAATTACCAGAAGATATAACGTATGAAAACGATTTCCTCCCAATGTCTGTATAAGCTTGACCTTTTCTTCTTCTATTTCCATAAAACTTGTGTATATACTAAGTACTGCACCGAACACCGCAACGGATACTGCTGCCACAACGATGGTTTTAAAATTGTTGCCCAGCCATACTATCAATAAGGGTGCAAGGGCTGATTTAGGCAGGCTGTTTAGAAGCACCAGATATGGCTCTACAACCCTGAACACAGTTCTGAAACGCCACATTATTATTGCCATAATAATTGCCACCACAATTACTATGGAAAAAGCTATCAGCGTTTCCGCTATCGTTATTCCCATATGCCTGAATATTGCACCATCCTTGGACAGCTCCACAAAGCAGTCTATAATTCTTGATGGACTGCTAAAAACAAACGAATCCAGTATTCCAAGCCGGGCAAACAGCTCCCATCCGCCTATTAATGCCACAGCGATTATTATTCTGCTGATTATTACAATTCTGTTCGACCTTTTTATTTTCTTCAAAAAAAGTGTGTGTGAATTCTCTACCGGTTGATTCATTACCCATCCAGCTCCTTCCATAAAAGATTGAAATATTCATTAAATTCCGGTTCGTTACGACGGTCCATCGGACTGTCAGTTTCATTCTTAAAACGAATAGGAATTGCAGAAGCTATATGTCCCGGTCTTTTTGACATAACATACACTATTTCACCTACAGAAATCGCTTCTGCCAGGTCATGGGTAACCATAATTGCTGTCTTCTTTTCTTTTTTAATAATGGAGGCAATATCATCGCACACTGTAAGTCTGGTCTGGTAATCCAATGCCGAAAAAGGTTCATCCAGCAAAAGAATATCCGGCTCAAGGGCAAGCGTTCTGATTAATGCCGCACGTTGTCTCATTCCTCCCGACAGCTGTGAAGGTTTGGCTTTGGTAAATTCCCCTAATCCGTACTGATTCAAAAGTTTTTTGGCGTAATCGTAAGGTTCCGGTCTCTTTTCTTTGCGTATATCAAGCCCCAATGTCACATTTCCGTATACTGTACGCCACTCAAAAAGCTGGTCATGCTGGAGCATATAACCAACATCACGAAAGGCTGTCTTATCACTTCGCCCATTTATTGTAATAGTTCCGCTTTCCGGTGGGATTAATCCGGCGATAATTGATAAAAGCGTGGATTTTCCGCAACCGGAGGGTCCTACGATGGATACAAAACTTCCCTGTTTAACTTCAAGATTTACATCATACAAGGCATAGGTTTCACCGGAGACTTCATGATAAGAATAGCTTACGTTTTTTAATTCTAAAGCATTCATAACCCCTCCAAGGTTTTGACAGGAATATACTACATAATATGAAGCATTAACCAAATATGTGAAAACGGAAATGATATTGGGTAAATGGACCGTTCGCACTTAAGTTGTGGACGTAGCCGTTTTCACGCATTTTGCTTAATCTACGTATGAGCTAGGGAAATTTTCCATTTGAAAATAACCATAAAGACAAAGAATTAATTTAGTATTTTGAAAAAAGAAAAAAAAAGAAAGCTCCAAATCGGACTCGAACCGACGACCCCTTCATTACGAGTGAAGTGCTCTACCAACTGAGCTATTGAAGCATTCTTTTGCTATTATAATACTATAATTTTGATTATTCAAGTGTTTTTATCTGTTCTTAAACTTAAGAATCACAATCACCATAACAACTGTAATTACAACCATTACTGCCACAACTGCAATAACAATTTTATACACCATTTCATTAGTGGTCTCCTCGCCCTCTGCCAAAGTTTCCGGCTGGGTTTCTTCCTGTGTTATCTCAGGTATAGCATTTTCCGTAGTGCTTTCCTCTGTCTCTGGCTCTATGGCAGCCGGGTCCTGATATATTGTGTAATTATCGGTATAAGTGTAGCCACAGTTTTTGCAGGTATGGGTACTGTATCCAAAAGCACCCTCCACCGCTTCTGTTACAACAACATCATATTCAGGATTATCGCACATATCCGGCATAAGATTTTTATTATACTCAAATCTCTCATCATTAGTGAAGCTTTCCCAGTTTCCGGTGTATGCAAACTCATAAGTAAGATACTCTCCAACTACAGGCTTGCAGTATGCGCGTCTGTCCGTATTATCCTCAAAAAAGGTTATTTTTCCCTGAATTTTGTTGCCTGTAATAGAACCGTAATAGCTTGTTCCCTTTGGATAGAAAAAGTACATTCCCATAAGTCCGCCGTTATGAACATATCCGTGGTCGGATACATAACCATCAAGAGTGACATCACAATTATCCATATTCATATATCCAGCAGCACACAAGCCCCCCATAAACTGTTCATCTCGTTCCTCGGCATTAGTGTCTATGCATATCATGGTTGTATTTGCGGTTATTTCACTCATATAGCCGTTGCCATAACCAACAACACCACCCACGCCAAAATTTGATGCATTAACGCTAAGGGAAAGCTTTCCCGTTACTGTACAATTACTTATGGTACTATTCTCAGAATAGCCCGCTATACTTCCAATAAAACAATTGTCCTCAATATCTACATCAACATTGACATTTACCAGATTAAGATTGGTAATTGTGGCATCTTCAATGCAGGTAAAAAAGCCTGCAAAGCTGGTTTCATATTCTTTGTAGTTACCATCATAGGTTATATGTGTTTCTTCTCCAACAGCATCTACAGAAAGATTTAGAATAGAATAACCATTGCCGTTAAGCTCGCCGCCAAAGCTAAAAGGCTCCCAAGCCACCCCTGCCATATCAATATCACATATAAGCTCATAACTTTTTTCCGGCATATCCTTCATATTCTGAAGCTCCTGTGGAGTTGAAATTTGAATCACCTGACTCTCTTCCTCCTCAGCATATGCCACCGAAGGCAAACCTGCTAACCCAAGTGCCATAACCGCCATAGCTATTTTAATTCCGTTTTTCATTATTAAGCCTCCTAATGACTCATTGATTTATTATCACAAAACGATTATAATAGAAAAAAAATTTGGAGTACCATATGAACGCCAAACGCAAAACCGCTTTTTACTTAAATATATTATTATCCATTACCATAATGGCTATTATCTTTTTATTTTCCACCGAATCAGGAGAAATATCCGCAAACAGAAGTGGCTCTCTTAAAGAGTCTCTTTTAAACCTGCTATCGCCTGTATTACCTGATGTAATTATTAATTTTTTAGACAGATATATCCGTCAGATTGCTCATTTTACACTGTATTTTGCATTGGGACTCACATCATCCATGGCTGTCAGAGAGGGTTTTGTCCTGTATTATCCTAAGAAAACCTCAATCCTCCGTATATGTGCAATAGCGTTGGCTATATGTGTGTTATATGCTATATCTGACGAGTTTCATCAGTATTTTGTACCTGGCAGAAGCTGTCGTTTCATTGATGTTATAATCGATACTGCCGGTGCATCTCTTAGTATTACCATTTTGGGAATCATCAATCACATCTCTCAGCGTAAGAAGGCTACTTAATCCGCTCAATTGACGGTTTATACTTAAAAATAGCCTTGGCAATTATTTCATCCCTGTCCACGTAAGTATTGTCCCAGTATCTTGCATCCTCAGAAATATTGCGATTATCTCCAAGCATAAAATAACAGTTCTCCGGAACCTCATATGGCCCAAAATTACCTATCATCGCTTCTCCAAGATACTCCTCATAAACCTGCTCTCCATTAACATACAGTTCGCCGTCAGTAATCACAATAGTGTCACCGGGAACTCCTATTACTCTTTTAATCAATGCTTCTTTTCCCTCACCATCATAGCACTGATGCTCAAAAATAACCACGTCCCCCCGCTCAGGTTCGCTTAAAAGATATGCAAGTCTGAATCCAAACAGCTTATCGTCAACATTAATTCCCGGAGCCATGGAACGACTTGGGATATTAGCATTAACCAGAATAAATTTATTGATTAAAAATGCAACGATGACAGCAACCAGAATTACAATAATGTAACTGAAGGCTTCCTTAAAAAAGCTTTGTGCGCTAAAGCTCTCAGGCTGCTCCTTAACGGTAGCAGCCTCATCAACTTTAGTGCTAATGTGTAAAACCTCTTCTTCCTCATCAAGGTTTACATCAATTAATTCAATTTCTTCTGTATCATTACATTGTTTTAAAACACTCATAGAATCCTCATTTATTTGGTTAAAAGCTTGAGAATCTCATTACTTCTGGTAATAAATTTAGTCATCTGTTCAGGCTGTAATTGTGAATGACTGATTTTGGCCAAATCATACAGCTGTTCACAGAACATATTTACATTGTCACCCTCTGGGTTAGCAAAAATATGTTTTACCAATTCGTTATTAACATTTAAAACAAGAGTCTCGCCCATATCGTCCATACCCGGCATTCCCATACCCATGCCGTACATTCTCATCATATCCGCCATTCTCTTATTTTCTTCACTAACGGTAATGATTGCAGAGATATTTTCATCCTTAAGACTTTCTGCCTTAACGTTAAGCTTCTCCATATTAAGGGCTTTTCTGAAAATATCTGTAAGAGCTTCATTCTGATTTTTTAATGCTTCTTCATCCTGATTATCGTCCTTGAAAATAGTGGACAAATCAGAATCAATGCTCATAAATTTAACATTCTCATTCTTCTGCTCAAGATGATTAATAAATGGCTGGTCAATTCCGTTTTTAAGAATAACCGCATCAAGTCCGGCATCCTTAAACATCTTAATGTACTGACCCTGCTCTACTTCATCCTTAACATAGAATACTGTATTCTCGTGATGCTCCTTATTAACCTCAAGACATTCCGACAAAGTAAGATATTTGCCCTCAAGGTTTTTGAACAGAAGGTAGTCATTCATCTTATCACAGAATTTGTCATCCTTAAGACAACCAAATTTAATAAATGGACTAATATCATCCCAATATTTTTCGTAGCTTTCCTTTTCTGTCTTGCACATACCAGAAAGCTTGTCTGCAACCTTCTTGGTGATGTAATCAGAAATCTTCTTAACAAAACCATCGTTCTGCAAGGCACTTCTGGATACATTAAGAGGAAGGTCCGGACAGTCAATTACACCCTTTAAGAGCATCAAAAATTCCGGAATAACTTCTTTGATGTTATCTGCAACAAACACCTGATTATTATAAAGCTTAATCACACCCTCTGCTGACTCAAATTCCAGATTAATCTTAGGAAAATAGAGAATTCCCTTAAGGTTAAAAGGATAGTCCATATTCAGATGAATCCAGAAAAGCGGTTCTTTATAATCTCTAAACACCTTTCTGAAGAAATCCTTATATTCATCCTCAGTACATTCATTAGGATGCTTGGTCCAAAGAGGTGTTGTATCATTAATCGGTGTTGGTTTCTTAGGTTCTTCAACTTCGCCATTTTCATCAATAACCTCTGCCGGCTCAGATACTTCTTCGTCTTCATTTACAAGGTAAATCTCATATGGCATAAATGAGCAGTATTTCTCCAATACTTCTCTTGCTCTGTATTCATTAGCAAAAGCAGTACTATCCTCGTTAAGATATAATGTAATCATTGTACCTACTTCGGTTCTGTCTCCATCACCCATATCATATTCGGTGCCACCATCACATTCCCAGTGCACAGCCCTGGCACCTGCTTTATATGATAAAGTATCAATAGTAACACTTTCAGCTACCATAAAAGCAGAATAAAAACCAAGTCCGAAGTGACCAATAATCTGGTCTTCGTTAGTCTTGTCCTTATACTTTTCAAGAAATGCTTCCGCACCTGAAAAAGCAATCTGGTTAATATATTCATTAACCTCTTCTGCTGTCATTCCAAGACCATTATCAATGAATTTGATAGTCTTTTCCTTGGAGCTTACAAGCACTTTAATCTGTGGTGTGATATCTGTCGCCTCTGCCTCACCCATAAGTTCTAATTTCTTGAGCTTGGTAATTGCATCACATCCGTTAGATACTAATTCTCTGAAGAAAATGTCGTGGTCTGAATACATCCATTTTTTAATAATCGGAAAAATATTTTCGCTGTTAATTGATAAGTTTCCATGTTCTGTTGCCATAAATTATGTCTCCTTCTAATAAAATATAATTAATTATTTGCCTGTACCATATCCTGATATATTGTATACAACATACCTGAACCCTTTTCCAACTCCTTAATGGAAGTTTCCTCCCAAAAATCACTATTATATTCTGTCGGTCTGCTATCTGCATATTCCAGATACTTCTCCGTAAATACTGCCTTACGTCTTGCAAGTATTATTTTTTCGCATTGGTCTTCATAATCACAATCCATATTGTAATTAATGCACTTAATTATATAATAACCGTAAGGACTTTCTATCAGCTTACTGGTCTGACCTAATTCAAGGGAAAATGCAGCATTTTCAAACGCTTCACAGTGCTCACCTCTGGACAATTCCAGACTGTACTCTGTATCATCACTATATTCAACAGCTATGGCACTGAATTCAGCACCATTTTCAAGTTCTGAAAGCACCATCTCTCCCTTTTCTTTCTGTAAAATATCCGCTTCCCCTGATATGGAAACAAGTTCATTATTTTCATCATAAGTTACAGTACTAAAATAAATATACTGCACCTGAATCATTCTCGCTTCATCAGTACTAACCGTAGTGTCTACGGAATCAGTTACCGCATAAAAACCCTTCTCTGCCAGCAAAAGCTTTTCATAAAAAGCTTCCACATCATTCCTATCAAAGCTTACAGGTTCTTCGCTAAGACCACTTATGTACTCCTTAGCTGCTTCTTTAATCCTGGACTTCTCATCCTGTGTGATTTCAATTTTTAATTCTCTTGCCATATTATAGGCATATATAATACTTTCCAAAGTATCTCTCACAGAATTTTTAACAAAAACCTCTGTAGTAACACCATTAATTTCTTTATCCCATACTGCACCGTCAAACATAGACTCGTAGGAATGTTTGTATTCACTAAGCAAAAGCTTTGCGACACTCATATCTACTTCTTCCCCTGCAATTCTGGCAAATTGACGACTTGAAAGACCGGTAGTAAATCTTACATTTCCACACCCGGTCAACAGAACCATTACCATTACAAGTAGAATAATTCTACGCTTCAACATACAACAACCTTCCATCCGGTAATTCAAAAACTTCCAGTTCCTCTGTAATATCTGATGATGGGTCAAAATCCATTCCCTCTTCCTCAAGATATTCCATCAGTTCTTCCTTAGTCTCAAATACGCTTGCATAGCATTCCTCAAGAAACTCCATTGCCTCTTCCACCGTCTCTGCCACAGGCTTTGGAAATAATTTGCCCTGCTCCCTCAAAAAAACTTCACCACATACATTATCTATTTCCTGCATATCAATTCGCCTCCAATTTTTTAATTTCCTGCATAAGTCTTGAAACAGGAAGTCCTACAACATTAAAATAATCACCCTCAATACGCTCCACATACTGGGAGAAAAATCCCTGAATGCCATATCCACCAGCTTTGTCATAGCAATCATCAGTACGAATATATCCGTCTATTTCACTGTCCGTCATATCATACACATATACTTTGGTTTCACTGACAAAGCTTCGGACTACATCATTACACACAATTGTAACACCTGTAAATACGCTGTGACAACGATTTTTAATGGATGAAATCATATTAAAAGCCTCGTTATAAGCCTTTGGTTTGCCAAGAATTTTATCATCAAGAGCTACCACCGTATCTGCTCCGATAATTAATGTATCTGCTTCACATCTTTCTGAAACCTCTAATGCCTTGGCTCTTGAAAGTTCTTCTACAACCTCCATTGGCACTGTGCTTGTGATTATCTCTTCTCCAACAGCAGGAATAATGTCAAATTCCATGCCAACCTGAGTAAGTATTTCTCTCCTTCTTGGAGATGCACTTGCCAAAACAACTCTGTTATATTTCATTGTCTGCTTCCTCTTCTAACATTGTTACGTCAATTCCCCTCGCTTCCACAGGTGTGGAAAATACAATTTGGGTATTAGTCTTGCCAAATTCCTGAAGTCTTCCTATAAAAGAATCCAACTCCTCGGTATTTTTAAACGCCACCTTCATAAGCATGGAGTAATTACCGGTTACACAGTTACATTCCAATACATTAGGACATCCCTGAACAAAAGGATAAAATTCCGCCTTCTGAACCGGTTCAATCTCCAGATTAATAAATGCCGTTATAATATATCCCAGTCTCTGCTTGTTAATTTTGGCTTCATAAGCATCAATTATATGAGCCTTTTCAAGTCTTTCTATTCTTGCTGATACTGCCGGAGAAGACAAAAAAACCTGTTCTGCCAACGTTTTAAGTGGCATTCTGGCATTTTTCTGAAGTAATGATACTAATTTTTTATCTATCTCATCCATCTGTAGCACCTCCGAATTCACAATGACCTTAAGGGTTATTCTATTCCTTTTTTATGAATAAATCAACAGTAATATAATTGCAATGTGGTACTGTTTCTGATAAAATTTAATTATAAATCATAAATTGAAAGGAGTATTTATTATGAGTATGAATGAAGAATTTGAAGAGGGAACAGTTACTCTTACATTAGAGGACGATACAGAGGTTGAATGTGGCATTGTTGCCATCTATCCTGCCGGTGATAAGGAATACATTGCACTCCTTCCACTTGGTGGTGATGAGGAAGCTGAAGGTGAAGTATATCTTTACCGCTATTCAGAGGATGAGAACGGTGAGCCACAGCTTGAGAACATTGAAAGCGATGAAGAATACGAAATTGCTGCTGACGCATTTGATGAGATGCTTGACAGTGAAGAATATGACGAATTAGTGGAGTCAGACGAAGAATAATTTATAGGAGATAACGTATGAGAAGAAAACTCTTTCCAGTAGTCGCCCTTTGTCTATCCGCATCACTTTTGTTTGGATGTAATAATAGTACTAAGGATAGTTCATCAAAGGATAACAACCAGAATAATAGCCAGAATAACCTTGTTAATGACACCGGCCTTAGTGGAGAGGAGCTTGCCAAGCTACTCCTTGCCAATGAGAGACTTGATACCACTACCATAAAGGGTGGCTCCGGTCTGCTTAATGCCAAATCAGCTTGCAACTATATTTTTTCAAGTGAATTTATCAGTTGCCTCAAGGTGCCGATTAATTATTCTCAGGGAACCTGTACTGTTAATGGCAACACTTATGAATGGTCTAATTTTACTGATTACTGTAATATAGATTCATACTTTGACAGCTACGAAGAAGGCATTAACAGTACTGTTGAAGTTGCCTGTAATATGATTGACATAATTAAGTCTGATGCCAATGTTACTGACAAATGGATTCAATACAATGAAAGTGACCCTACCCGTTATATGCTTCTAGTGGATGGAACTTCCGAGACTTTAATCGAAGATGCTGATGTATACGTAAGAATATGCAAGCGTTACACTAATGATGCAGCCCAGAATGTCTATGAGATTTATCAGAATGAAGAATCAAATCCATATGCCTATTATTTTAAATATATTCCGGGCGTAAGCTATGAATATTTAACGATAATCGACGGTGTAGTTAGGAGTTGCCTTATCGGAGTTAATAACAATGGTAACTGGAATAAATTTTGTATAGATGATAATATAGACTCCAGCAACATCACACATATTATGACCGGGCAAGAGGTTAGCTATATTTTCAACTATACCCTTAGCGATGCTTATGGTTCTTCTTCACGACTTTCCATAGCTTCGGGAGGACTTACATCGGATATTCTTGAAATTTCCGATAATCGCGTAACATTATATCCTAACAGTTTTTCAGGAATAAAGTGTCTTAGACTTGTGGCTGATACATTAACTACTGACATTAACAATATTGATGCTGATATTCTATTTCACGCAGATATGTACACACCAATAACAGATTCTCCAAGTATTGTACTTACTAATGGAGAGGTTATTGAACCTATGTCCTATGATAACATGGGTGAGGAGGAATATAATGCATTACAGAGCTCTGTGCATTATGTTTATGGTGTAGTTGGAGGAACCGCTGACGGATACAGACCGGCTCTTGATTTCCAGGTTCCGGGTAATACTGTTACTGAGAAGTTAACTAATCTTAATAACCATCTTAACAGCATAGGTGTAACCTGTAATTACAATATGAGCACTATTATTAATAATGCGGCTACAGGTGATGCACTTTTAAATCAGTTTTTAAATACATATCAGCTTAACGGAATAACTATTAATAATTTTACTAATGCTATGGCAGGATTACATGCTTATATAAGCATCCCTACAGCTAAACAGGAATTAATCGCATCCGTTGCTGACTATGATATGGTACTTATTAACAAAGAAGGGTTTCTTGCCAATAATTATGATTTTACATCTATAGAAAATGTTACTCCGGGAACTGTTGACGTAACTGGTGACACATTAAATGTTAGTGGTTTATCTTTTACACTTAATAACCTGTATCTCATTGATGAGGGCACTTCTTACACAATTAAGCTTGCCCTTGCCAAGAAAACTGCCGAAGGCTTATATGACCCTTGTCAGGTGCTTGCTCTTAGCTCTGAGAATGCAGTATTTACAACCTATGAATCAGGAGATACCTTCACTTTAGAGCAGAATGCAGGATACTCATTGAATGTATATTTGGATGAGGGCGATTATGATGTGGTAGGATATCTTGCTACAGATAAGGATATTCGTGTAACAGAATTTGTCCCTATTACTACTTCTGATGCGGCAGGAACTGTTTATAATGGTTCAACCACTTCCATTACAGTTAATGATAACCAGACTATGACTGCAAGCTATGTATTTGATTATAATATTACAAGAGAAATTGATACTACCGGTTTAACCTACACATATCAGGATATATATGATGCTTTTATCTGCTTAATATCAGAGTATGGCACTGCTTCCGGTATTGTAGAACAGTTAAATGAAGATGGAACTTATAGCGAATACAATTTAGGCGACGCACCTAATAACTGCACTCTTAGAATGGCTTATACATATGATGATAATGATGCCGAAGCAACTGCTTATTGTACAATAATACTTGCAGGCACATAATAACTATAAAGAGGCCTCTTCGGAGCTCTTATTTACAATATAGAAAGAATGAACCTATGAAAACAAAGATTTTTTTCCAAAAATTATTACAAGTATATAAAAACCGCATTTTTGCAATAGTGACTATATCACTGGCAATTGTGTGCTTTGCAATTAATTTTTTCATCCCTGATTATTCCTATAGTCAGAACTCCGGTAAAATACAGTTAACCAATCCTGAAAGTTTTTGCACTTCCAAAAATGGTTGGAAGGCAATTGTTGATGCTGGAAACAGTATTTATTGCATTGATGAAAAAGACTCCCTTGTCTATGCTGTGGATATTAAGGATTTTCCTTATGAAAATGCCGAGATTATTAATATAACTTTTAATCCGGACAACCATATTTTCTGCCACATAGCAGTTTATGACGAAAATGCACTATTAACAGATTTGGAATGCATTTTTGAAATTGACTCCCAGGGTGACATTCTTAGGGAAATTATTCACTATGATTATAGCAAATCCGATAATCCTCCAAGTCATCAGGTAAGACTTATGGGCATGCATTTTTATAATGACACTCTATGCTATCTTTACAAAGAAGCTGATGGTAACAGTCTTATTAAAATACAACCGGATAATCCTCAGGCAACCGAAGTAGTTGCTTATGCCAACGATGGCTTCAGTGATATAATCCGCTGCTACGGCACCACAGATGGCAATTATCTGTTATTAAAAAACAATGGTGAAATCGGTGTTGTTAACTACGATGGTGAATATAGTGCTATATATAAAGCCACCTATAATATGCGAACTGATGAAGGAGTTTTTCCTTATGACGTATTTATGAATAATGGCGACCTTTATATGTTAGCAGGCCAGCAGGAATTTGCCTTGTATAAGTGGAATGGCGAGGATAACTGGAATCAACTTCTTCCTATCAAAAAGGGTATAAAAATAACCGAGAACATCGACTTATACTCCTATGGCTTGGGACAGTTTGGTGACGCTACCGCCCTGCAGGTGAATGAATCTATTTATATATTAGAAAATGATAATTCCTTAACTACATATTCATCGGATATTTCTCTTCCTGTTAGTGTAGCTATACATATGTGGTTAAAGGATTTTCTTCCAATTGCAGGAATAATACTTTTAATCATAGGTCTTCCTACTGCAATCGGTAATTTAATGAAATGGCGCTTTACTATTTTGTCCAAACAGTTGCTTTCTACAATACCGGTGGTATTTATTATGCTGGCTATTGTAATTACTATCTTGTTTAACAGTATGATAAATTTGAGTACTGAAGACATTATTAAAGAGACTATAGCAGTTAACGAAATTGCGTCAACACAATTTGATGGTGAAGAATTGTCTACCATTACCGGTTATGAAAATGTAGATAATGGACAGATTAAAGACCTTAATGACAGATTACGAAAATTTGTAAATGGCAATCAAACTGATTGGAGCAGCAACTACAGTGCAGCACTCTATGTAAGAACACAGGGTGAAGAATTTGTCTGTGTTGCCAGCAGTGATGAATCCTATGAATTTATGGTGAACAGTGTTTCTACCGGCACACCTATCCATCAGGATTTTTATGAAAATTCTCATACCTTTATTGCTAATGTTGACTATGGCGGGGAAGGTGAGAACCTCCACCTACTATTACTTACACCAATATACGAGGATGACAATAGTTACAATGCATTTATTATGCTTTATGCCTCACAAAACCGACTTACCGATGAGTTAATTGTTGCGGGCAAGGCATTGCTGATCAACGTAACACTTTGGGTAATTATGTTAATTGTTGTAATTACTCTTGTAGCTGCATATAATGCCAAATCCTTGCGCAAAGCCAAAAATGTTGTGGCTCAAATTGCTGCAGGAGATTTCTCTATGCGAGTGGATAAATACTCCAAGGATGAGGTTGGTGAAATATGCGCAGGTGTCAATCACATGGCTGACCGACTTGAAGAATACATTGAAGAAAAAGACCGCAATGTTAAGTTTTATTATAAATTTGTTCCGGAGAAATTCCGTGAATTACTCCACAAGGAAGAAATTACTGATTTGAAATTAGGTGATGCGCAAAGTGCAGATTTGTCCATTCTGTTTTGTGACATAAGAGCTTTTTCTCTGAATTCTGAAATGATGACCGCCAAAGAAAGCTTTGATTTTGTAAATAAAATTTATGGAAAAGCCGGCCCTATCATAAGAAAACATAATGGTTTTATAGATAAATATATCGGTGATGCAATTATGGCATTATTTGAATCAGCTGATGATGCTGTATCGGCCGGAATCGAGCTCTATCATGCGATTGTGCTTAATCCGAATTCTCAGGAGGATTTTGGTATTCCTACAGTTAAGGTGGGTATCGGAATCCACTCCGGTATGTCGAGAATCGGTATTGTTGGAGAACATGAACGTATGTCAGGAACAGTTATATCCGACACTGTTAACTTAAGCTCCAGAATTGAATCTCTTACCAAGCGATATGGTGCTGGTATGATAATTTCCAAGGATACCTTGGACCGTATGAAAAATCCGAATTCCATATCCACCAGATATCTTGGTATGGTGCAGGTTGCAGGAGTTAACGAGGTGTCAGCTTTGTATGAGGTGCTTGATTGTCTTCCCGATACAGAACGCACACAACGAGATGCCACCAAATTAGATTTTCGTGAAGCAGTAAGATTATTCCATACTGGGAACTTAAAAGAATCCCAGAATATTTTTAAGAAATTATGCACCCAGAATTCTGAAGATATTGCCCCACAATTATATATTGATTACATTGAAGATAAGCTTGTCAGGGGTGATACAGAGCACAATGTATTTCATTTCAAAAATAAATAAAGCAAAACGGGCATTCATTACGAATGTCCGTTTTTATCTTCCCCCATAATCTCCCTTACAAACCTTGACGCCTCCAATTCCTTATTATACCTTTCCTTGGTGTAATAGATATGGAGTTTTCTTATTGCCCTTGTCATAGCCACATAGAACATTCGTCGTTCTTCTTCTATCTCTGAATCCGTAACAGACTTTTTGTGAGGAGTAATGCCCTCGTTGGCATCTATTATAAATACCGTATCGTATTCCAAGCCCTTAGAACCATGCATAGTGGTCAACACCACACCTTCTGTTTTGCTAAGTGAGGTACTGTGGCTTTCTTTTAAGTTAGCAGTGTATTTTTCAATGTAATTAAGCCACTCTTCGTAAGTCTTTGTATTTCTAGTACTGTCCATAATTTCATCGGCAGTTTCCATGAGCTCTTTTATATCCAGATTTTTATCCTTGGCATACTCCGTAAGATAGTCGTCGTACCCCACACTTTTTCTTAGGTAATTAATCATTGCATAAGGTGGGAGCTTGGACATAAAATCCAAATCTGCTTTAAACTTATCCAGACGCTCATACATCCAAGGCTTGTCCTCGTAGTATTTTTCCAATTCGTCAAAGGACACTGTCTCTGAAGTAAGGTAATCCCTGCCGATATATCTTTTTGGCTTGTTCATAATCTTAATAAAATCACTTCTTTTTCGACTACCAAGTGCCACTTCCATATATGTCATATAATCCTTGGCAATCCAATGCTCATATATGTTAGGAATTCCGTCACGAAGCACAAAAGGAATATTATATTCAACCAGATATCTGACCAATGGGAAAATAATATGATTAGTTCTGTACAAAATAGCGTGTTCAGAGTGTTTTTTCCCAACTTCCACGGATTTTCTAAGCTCCTCCACTACTCTTAGGTACTCTTCCTTAGTCGTGTTAAATTCTACGATATCAACCTTTTCTCCGAATGAATTAAAGCTTTTTATATCCTTATCAAATCTAATTTTATTATTGTGAATTACCGTTTTGGCAGCAGTAACAATATTCCCGCTACAGCGATAATTAATATCCAGCACTACTTTTTGGGCACCAGGATAATCACGCTCAAAATTCAACATAATTTCCGGCTTAGAGCCTCTGAAGCCATATATGCTCTGGTCGTCATCACCTACTATAAATAAGTTATTTTCCGGCAGGGCAAGCATTTTAACAACTTCATATTGTACCTTATTAATATCCTGAAATTCGTCCACAAGTATATATGAATAGCGTTTCTGCCACTGATTAAGAATATCTGGACGCTTCTTAAAGAGTTCGTAGCAGTACAAAAGCATATCGTCAAAATCAATAAGGCGCTGTTTTCTAAGAGCATTCTCATAGTACTTATAAATGCTTCTAAAAGCCTCTTCCGGACAATTGGCGGAATAATATGCATTAATATCTATTCCTTCGGATTTAACCCTGCTGATTTCCCCTGCAATGTTATCCAACGCCTCTGTATAGTCCTCAACTTCAAGACTGCTTCTATCAATAGCAGTGCGGAGAATAAGCTTTTTGTCCTCTTCTTTGATGATGCTGTTTACGCTGTAATTATAGGCATATTTTAAAATATTAAAAAACACAGCATGAAAGGTGCCAAAAGTAACCCCTTTACATCCTTGTGCCAGCCTTTCAAAGCGCTTCTGCATCTCCAATGCCGCTGCTTTGGTAAAGGTAATTACAAGAATTTTACCCGGGTCAACCTTATGCTCCTCTACAAGATATTTTATTCTATTGGTTAATATGGTAGTTTTACCAGAGCCTGGTCCTGCAATAACCAGCATGGGGCCATCCCCATGCCGTATTGCCTTTAATTGAAATTCATTAAAATTCATAGAATATTATTTGAAAAGTCCTCGTTTTTTCTTCTTGTCTTCTCTCTTGCTGCCGCCATTCATAGCCGCCTCAAACTCCATAAGAGCCTGTCTCTGCTCCTCATTAAGTCTTGTCGGCACCTGAACAACTAAAGTAACATAATGGTCACCTCTTGCCTGAGCGTTACGAATGGATGGTACACCCTTACCCTTAAGCCTTACCTTCGTATCAGTCTGGGTTCCCGGCTTAATATCGTATTCCACTTCACCATCAACAGTCTTAATGCGGATTGTATTACCAAGAGCTGCATCTGTAAAGCTTATTGGCACTGTGGAGTAAAGATTGGTGTCGCGACGCTCAAAATCAGAGCTTCTTGTAACAGTAACTTCAACAAGAATATCTCCTCTTTCGCCACCATTCTGTCCCGGTTCTCCTCTTCCACGAAGACGGATACTCTGTCCGTTATCAATACCTGCTGGAATGGATACCTGAATTTTCTTACGACTTGACACAAATCCGGTTCCGTAACAATCAGCACATCTTTCTTTGATAATCTTACCCTTACCGCTACAATCCGGACATGGCTGTACATTACGTACCATACCAAAAAGTGACTGCTGTGTATAAGTAACCTGACCGCTGCCATTACACTTTCCACAGGTAACAGGTGATGTACCCGGCTTAGCTCCGGTTCCATTACATTTTGGACATGGGTCTTTAAGTGTTAATTCTATTTCTTTTTCACAGCCAAAAACAGCCTCTTCAAACTTGATTCTAACACCTGTTCTGACACTTGCACCTTTCATAGGTCCATTATTGGCTCTGCTACGTCTTCCACCACCAAAAAGGTCGCCAAAAATATCTCCAAAGATATCTCCCATATCTCCAAAGTTAAAATCAAATCCGCCAGCACCTGCGCCACCGCCATTTTCAAAGGCCGCGTGTCCAAACTGGTCATACTGCTGACGCTTCTGTGGGTCACTAAGTACTGCATAGGCTTCTGACGCTTCCTTAAACTTAGCTTCTGCCTCTGCATCTCCCGGATTGGTATCCGGATGATATTTTTTTGCTAACTCTCGATATGCTTTTTTTAATGCAGCATCATCCGCATTTTTGGGCACACCTAAGACTTCATAATAGTCTCTTTTATTAGCCATTGCTATTCCTCCGATAATCACTTAAAAGTGAGGGAAAAACCCTCACTTTAAGTTCTTTTTAATTTTTATACTTCTCTGAAATCTCCATCAACAACATCATCTTCAGCAGTATAACCTGCATCCTGTGCTGTCTGGGCACCCATATCAGGACCTGCACCGGCTGACTGATTCTGCTCATAGAGCTTAGCAAAAAGTGCCTGAGCGCTGTTCATAAGCTTTTCTTTACCAGCCTTGATTTCTTCAACATCTGCATCTGTCATTGACTCAGGTGTTGTTCTGTCGATTACAGCCTTAAGTGCATTTAAATCAGCCTCTACAGCTTCCTTATCACTTGCGCTTACCTTATCGCCAACCTCATCAAGAGCCTTCTGTGTCTGGAATACCATTGAATCAGCATCATTACGAGCTTCAATGCCTTCCTTACGCTTCTTATCCTGAGCCTCAAACTCAGCAGCTTCTTTAACTGCCTTTTCGATATCAGCATCTGACATATTAGAGCCTGAAGTAATTGTAATATGCTGCTCTTTACCTGTTCCAAGGTCTTTTGCAGATACGTTAACAATACCGTTAGCATCAATATCAAAGGTAACCTCAATCTGTGGAACACCTCTTCTTGCCGGTGGAATACCATCAAGTCTGAACTGTCCAAGTGACTTGTTATCCTTAGCGAACTGTCTCTCACCCTGAAGAACATTGATATCAACTGCTGTCTGATTGTCAGCTGCAGTTGAGAATACCTGACTCTTCTTGGTAGGAATAGTTGTATTTCTCTCGATTAACTTTGTAGCAATTCCACCCATTGTCTCAATTGAAAGTGAAAGTGGAGTTACGTCAAGAAGAAGGATATCTCCTGCTCCTGCATCACCTGCTAACTTACCACCCTGAACTGAAGCACCTACTGCTACACATTCATCAGGGTTAAGGCTCTTGTTAGGCTCCTTGCCTGTTAACTGTTTTACTTTTTCCTGTACACATGGTACACGAGTAGAACCACCTACTAAAAGCACCTTGGAAATCTCTGAGTAGTTAAGTCCTGCATCCTTCATAGCGTTCTGAACAGGAATTGCTGTTCTCTCTACAAGGTCATGAACAAGCTCTTCGAATTTAGCTTTGGTAAGGTTCATATCAAAATGCTTTGGTCCATCAGCAGTTGCAGTAATGAATGGAAGGTTGATGTTAGTTGTAGATGCGCTTGAAAGCTCTTTTTTAGCCTTCTCTGCTGCTTCTTTTAATCTCTGAAGCGCCATCTTGTCTGTAGAAAGGTCAACACCTTCTGCCTTCTTAAACTCATCAATCATCCAGTTAATGATTGCCTGGTCGAAATCATCTCCACCAAGTCTGGTATCACCATTAGTAGAAAGAACCTCGATAACGCCATCACCAATTTCAATGATAGATACATCGAAAGTACCACCACCAAGGTCATATACCATAACCTTCTGCTCTGTCTCATTCTCAAGACCATAAGCAAGTGCTGCTGCTGTAGGCTCGTTGATAATTCTTTGAACGTTTAAGCCTGCAATTTTACCTGCGTCTTTTGTTGCTTGTCTTT
>CAZNUK010000022.1:0-29721 GCA_964576255.1 uncultured Butyrivibrio sp. | reverse complement strand
TTGTAGATAATATTTTTCATGAGTTACAGGATTACGAAAACAAAATGTATTAGTAATACGGTGAGATGAATTTGAAAAGAGGGTAAATATGGATTACGAACAGAAAAATAATATTGAACAGGAACTTGCTAAAAACTATCCGAATTTGCAGAATGCTTTTTACACCGGCAAATTAACCAGTGAGGGGTTAACTAATTATGTTACCCAGCCATTCTGGAACAGTGTAGTACATAGCAAGAAATGCATTAATCGTAATGGCGCTAGAGTTGAATGTACGCCAGTGGGGCGCGTCAATAACCCCAGACTTTTGAATACATATGTTAAAGATGAAGTTGAAGTAAAGAACTTTCAGCAAAAGATAATAGAGAGAAAAAAAGTTTTCTTCAATAACAAATGTATTTATAAGAAAAAGGACCGGAAAATCTATAACACAAGTGTTATTAATGTGGCTTCGGATCCGGATGCAGATGTAATCTGTCCTAACTGTGGAGCAAGAAGCAAAATGTCAACCTTTACGGATGGATGTGATTTCTGTAACACCAAGTTTATGATTAGCACCAGCACTAATAAAATATCTTCATTTTCTTCAATGGAGAATACAAAAGGTAAGATTGGAAATCTGTTTGCTAAGCTGCTGATTGCTCTTGGGGTAGTGGCATTGTTGGTAGGAATTGGAATTGTTGTTGCATTTGTAGCGGTAATATACTTTTCAACTTCAGTTGGCTGGTACAGTGTTCCGGTACTAAAAATGGAAATAGGAAAAGATTTTATGGTAACGTTGGCAGTGTTTCCGGAAATTCTTAAAATTATCTTTATCAGTTTGGTTTTATTCGGAATTATAGGTGGTATTTTTTTGAAAAAAAGCTACAAGAGAATTCGTAGGGATTCTATTGTCAAACTTTTTGTCAGAGATATTGTGCCGGAAGAATTTGCACAGAATATTGAACACAAGCTTAGAGTTATTCATTACGCAGACAGCGCCGAGGAGGTAGCTGTATTTGCATCAGCGGATTTAAGTGATGTAGTGAAAAGCTATAATGATGTTATAGAGTGTTCAATGAATGAGATGACTTTTATTGAAACCGGTAAAACGCAATATGGAGCGTTTGTTGATGTTGAGGCAAAGCTCAATAATCTTCGATTGATTAATAATAAGGTCAAAGAAGAAACTGAGCTGGTCAGATTAAGACTTTTTGCCAGAAACGATATGGTGGAGCAGAATTATAATACCATAGCAAGATATACTTGTCCCGGCTGTGGCAGCAGTATTGACTTATTTAATGGTGGTGTGTGCAGTAGCTGTGGAACACAAATTGATTATGCTAAATATAACTGGCTTATTTCAAGTTATGAAAAACTGGGAAAAGCACCTAAGCTCTTTGCCAGAGTTAAGTTTGCGCTTGTAGGAATTTATGTGGGAATTATACTTATTCTTAGCGGAATATTCGTTGCAAATAACAGAAGGGATGTGGAGCTGTTTCTTCAGCTTGATGAGCTTTGCAGGCAGGCCAGTGAAGAATTTAATGAAATAGATTCTCTTGATGAAGTGTGTGATAACGTGGAACTTGTGGACAGCGAAAGATATGATATCATGTGGGTTGATAAATTCGAAACTGAATATGCGGAAAATGACGTTGCTTCTTATCAGGCCTATCTGTGGAGCATCGGCTTTGATGAAGATGATAAGTATGAAAAGGGTACAGGAAAATATGATAATGTCATCAGACTTTCAAGAAGACATACTTTTAGCAATGATTATCTGAAGGATGAGATGACTACACAGATAGTGATAATCGAATATGATGATGGTGGCGACTATATTAACATTATTTTCGATGCGCAATAAGCCTTTTATACAAAAGACTTAAACCTAATGGTATAACAATGCCGACTAACGTATACGCAATCCACCAAAACGGAAGATTATATAGTACGGGAAATGCGCTGATGGCACTTGCCGGAAGGTTATATATCTGTATCTGAATATAGGTAACTATTTTAAAACACAGAAAGTGGAACATCATAACAGCTATTGTGTTAGTTCCGATGACAGTCAAAGACTTCAAAAGCCATTGTGGTTTGGCAAAGTAGTATGAAATCTCGTATACGAGAAAATAGCCTGCTATGGATGTTATTAACAGAAATAATGGATTGACATACTGATTAATGTCTAAATCAATTTCTCCAAAACGTCTGCAAACCACCAGAACAGCTAAAGAAAGAATAATTACAAATAGTCTTTTGATGTGATTAAGCTCTATGTGCACCTTTTCTTTAAAAAGTCTGCCCAGATGGAACAGAATGTAATAAGAGAATACTTTGTCAAAGCCAAAAAGGACTATTCCTTTTAGCGAACAGAAATATCCCAATCCGAGGAAAATAACGGAAATAATGCTGTGAAACAGCAACGTTTTTTGACGGATATGGGGTATTTTTTTGAGAATAAAATCAATTACACCATAGGTAATCAATAACATCAGCATGGTTTTAAAGAACCAGAAGGCGCCACTTAAGGTGGAACCTTGATTCATTCCAAGACTGTTAATGAACAAGATTATAAAATCCTTGAAGCTTAAAACACGGTCAAAAATAAAATGGTCAATTAGTATAAGAATAGCGTTAAATATTATAAAAGGCAGGTAGAAACGTTTAAGCTTCTTAAGAATATATACACCAAGTCCTCTGGCGTCATCTGTATGGCTGGTTTTATAGCAATAGCCACTGATAATAAAGAATAATGCCATATGGAATAAATATATATAGTATGTTCCCGGACAATGACTGTGTCCGAGAACTACTAAAATTATGCCGATAGCTCTCATAATATCTATTCTGATGTTTTTGGTTGTTGATTGTATTTTTTCTGCCATAATATAAGTGTTAATCCTTTGTAAATTCTATTAAATTGCTTCAAGTAAAAGCTCAATCTCTTCAACGTCGAGACTGTCCATATACATTTCTAAATTAGCAAAGGTGTCTGCGTATTTATCAGAGATACGGAATTTTCTTGCTTCTTCCAATATCTCATATATCTGACCAAAATTAAAGTCCTTAATGCAATTTTTTATATTTATCAGAATTGAACGTGCCACATTATCGTCCATAAGTGGTTTGCCACCTGATTTACCCTCTTCGAGTAAATTATAATGCTTTAGAACTAATCTGATGTTTTCAATGAGTTTCTCATATTCTTCATAGAATTGTTCTTTATGATTCTTTATATAATCAATGTTGCCGGACTTGCCCTGTTCCTCCTGAGCCTTTGCAGCAGAGGATATACCTCTTGCACCAATGTTAAGTGAAGAGCTTTTAAGGGCATGGATTTTGATAATGTAATAGTCCATATCCTGTGTTTCCCAGGCTGCACGTAATTCATTAAGCTGTTTTTCGCCATGCTCATAGGTTATTTTAAGAACCTTAAGGTAATCATCAATCTTGCCGCCACAGTTTTTGATTCCGTATTCAAGGTCCATATCCTTTAAAACTTCCGTCAAATAATTCCAATAATCGTCACTTGGAGCAGGAGCTTCATCAACAGGATTATCAGTTGATTCCTCATAAGATATTAATTCCGAAGGAATATATCGCCAGAATAATTTCTCCAGCTGGGAGAAATTAAGAGGTTTGCCAAGGTATTCATCAAAACCTTTGGCAATCAACTCATCTCTGGTGCCCTTAATTGCATTCGCAGTAAGAACAATGATTTTACACTGTCCGCTGTAAGCATAATGTGAACTAATCTTACGGATACGATTAAGGGTCTCGACACCATCCATTTCAGGCATCATCTGGTCAAGAAATACAAAATCGTACATATTATTACGGCAGGCTTCAATTGCTTCTGCGCCGCTTCCGGCAGTATCAACCTTAAGACCATAATAACTTAATACGCCCTGGGCAACTCTTAGGTTAATAAGATTATCATCGGTTACAAGAACTCTTATATCCCTAATCTTCATATTGGAGATACTGCCTTCAAGATGCTTGAGCTTACGCTGTTCAAAACGATTTCCTATAGGCTTATAATCAACTATTTCCTGATCGATAATTACGGTAAATGTGGAACCCTCTCCGTAAACGCTTTCAACGCTTATGCTGCCACCCATTAACTGAATATAACCATGGGCAATGGAAAGCCCCAGTCCAGTGCCTTCGACCTCATGGTTGATTTTCTGGTCAAAACGTTCAAAGGTTTCAAAAAGAGCATCTAAATCTTCTTCCTTAATACCAATTCCGGTGTCGGATATTTTACATTCGATTGTAACCACGTCTTCTATTATTTTAAGTACATTTATTTCTAAAGAGATGCTTCCCTGCTGAGTGTATTTTACAGCGTTATTAAGAATATTAATTATTACGCTTCGGATTCTGGTCTTATCTCCATTGAGTGCAATAGGCAGATTTTCATCAACCTTCATATTAAACTGAAGATTTTTTTTCTGTGCCTGAGGAGTAATAATTAAGGCAATATCGGTCATAAGAGCATCTGTATAGTAGGAATCTATAACTAACTCTATCTTACCGGATTCGATTTTGGAAATATCCAGTATATCGTTGATTATTGCCAGAAGATTATGGGAGGACCACACAATATCTTCAACATGTCTGCGAACTTCATTATCAATATTCATCTTAAGAATTAATTCGGAAAAACCTAGAATTACATTCATAGGAGTACGAATTTCGTGGGACATATTGGCAAGGAAAATACTTTTGGCTCTGTTAGCATCTTCTGCTTCTTTAATAGCAATTTCCAGATTTTCAATAGCCTTCATTTTCTCAGATAAATCGTTAACTATAATGATATATCCAATTACATCATTGTATTCATCATGAATTTTGTTTACTTTCAAATTACAATATAAATCATTGTTACAACAGACAGCGTCCACGTCTATGGATTTGTCTTCAAAATCAAAAATATCCTGTTTGTCATATTTGAACAGAGAACGCATTCCTATTACATTTAAATTGTCTTTTTTAATGCCCAAAAAGGAATATGCTGTGTCGTTAACCAGCTGTAGATGCTTTTTGTTGTCATACACAAGAATTGGCACAGTAAGAGAGTAGTATATGTACTCTGACATATTGCTGATATTAATTCTTGAGCGGTTAAGAAAGTTTATGGCATCGGATAACACTACAAGTCCAAGAAACTGTGATATGGAGCTGCCAGGGAAAGTTCTGCCATTAAAAAGAGGTACAATGGTGTCGAAAATCATTCCGAATGAAATGGTTAGCTCGGTAAGAAAGAATTTTCTTCCGAGCGTTCTGATTCGTTTGGAAGGAGATTTGAAGTGCATATACAATGAAACTCCCAACATACAGAGCGCAATTATAATGGTGTAGGCTACATATAAGGTGTTCCATATTGAAGAAGTAAAGGTGTAGTTAATCCCTCTTTCTGTAATGGTGTAGGTCGTCTGATTCTTTTGAATTACAAAGAAATACAGGATTATTCCGGTAAGGGAAAATCCTATAAAAAAATTCTGTAGCTTCTGGTTAATGCCAGAAAGGTAGCATATCAGAATTATACCTATAATAAGATAAGAAAAAGTGCCCACCATTCCAATGGCTCTCCAGACATAGGCTTTTTCGGGTACAGTCTGCATAAATACTCCGAAGAATCCAAAACTCCAGATGGCGCTGGAAATACAGAAGGCACAGAAAAGCTTGTTTTCCAGATATTTAAATTGTTTTTTGGCAATGGCCTGAGCTGCATAGAAAAGTGCAAGAATAAAACAGGAAAATAATATTTCGGGAATAATATATACCATAGGGCACCTCCTACTGCTTTAAGGCAGCTTCAATATTCTTAATTAACAGCTCTTTTTCCACCGGCTTTGCCAGAAAAGTAAAAGGGTTGTAAGGAAAACAGTTTTCCAAAGCCTTGCGGTTAAGAGTTCCTGATAAAATAATTACAGGAATATTCTTCTGGCGGTTGGACCTTTGAAAAATATTAAGCATGTTGGCACCGTTATAAAGAGGCATCTGATAATCAAGAATGATTACATCAGGAGTATGGCTTGACATATATGAAATGGCAAGCTTGGCGGAATTAATCATTATAACATTGTAAGCTTCCTTAAGAAGTGTGTTCATCTGCTTAAGAAATGACATATCATCATCTATCATTAAGACAGTAGGTTTGCTCTTGACAAGCTTTCTATTCTCATAGGCTTCGTTAACCTTCTCGACAAGAGTTTCCTGGCTCACAGGCTTAATAAGGTAACCATCCACACCCATGGAACTGGAGTTGAAAATCGTAGTTTTGTCATGGCGTCCAGTTATGAGGATAATAGGAACGTTAATACAGGCTTCAACTTTGCGAAGCTGTTCCAAAGTCATAAAACCGTCCATAAGAGGCATTTCAACATCCAACAGGATAACATCCACCTGATTCTGCTGAACGTATTCCAAAGCGGATCTTCCACCGCTTACAATATGTACCCGGGCACTTCCCTGTAAATATAATCCCATAGTTTCTGCACACTGGGAATCGTCATCAACAATTAATACTTTTGGTAACATTAAAATACATCTCCGATTGTAAAACTAATTTAATAAAACGTTTTTAAATTTTGCGACATTTCCCTCTGATTATAACATATTGTATTTAATTTACGCAATAATTCTGGGGATTTTACGCTGAAAAACTTTACACAAACTTTACATCATTGCTGTTAGGATTTTTACATCACAGTGATAAAAATGAATTGTAACAAGAAATGATAAAAGAAAGAAGGAAAAAATGATGAAGAAGATTTTATGTGTGTTGCTAACAGTGATTAGCGTATTAGGATTAGCAGGTTGTACAGGAACGGAAAAAACAGTATCCACAGATGGTTCTACCTCTATGGAAAAGGTAATAGGTTCCCTTGGAGAAGCATTTATGGAAGCAAATGAAGGTGTGAATTTTACATATAATCCTACAGGCTCCGGTTCAGGAATTACTGCTGTATTAGAAGGTAGATGTGATATAGGTCTTTCAAGCCGTAACTTAAAGGATGAGGAAAAGGAAGCAGGCCTTACTGCTACAGTTCTTGCATATGATGGAATTGCAATTATTGTTAATACTGATAATCCAATTGAAGATATGGATTTGGAAACTATCGCTAAGGTATTTACCGGAGAAATAACAAATTGGAGCGAGCTTGGCGGCGAGGATATGGAAATTGTACTTATAGGAAGAGAGGCTGGAAGTGGAACAAGAGATGGTTTTGAAGCTGTTGTAGGCGTTGAAGATGAATGTGTATATCGTCAGGAGCTTACTTCCACGGGAGATGTTATAACAACAGTATCTAATAACCCTAATGCTATCGGATATGCTTCCGTAGCATCTGTCAAAGAAACAGTTAAAATGCTTACTGTTGAAGGCGTAGAAGCATCAGAAGAGACTATCAAAGATGGCAGCTATGAATTACAGCGTCCGTTTATTTTAGTAACAAAAGAAGGGGAAGAATTGTCAGAGACAGCAAGTAAGTTCTTCGATTATGTAACTTCTGGGGAGGCTGACGATATTATTCTTGGAGCAGGAGTTGTTCCTGCTAATTAATCTGTGTAGTGGAGCTTTTTATGAAAAGTAAAAATAAAATATCTGAAACTATTATACAAGGGATATTTACAGTGCTTGGATTGATTACAATCGGAGCGGTGCTACTGATTACCATATATTTGGTTATTTCGGGAATTCCGGGAATAAGGGAAATTGGACTTGGGGACTTCTTATTTGGGGAAAAATGGGAGTCCACAGCCAGTGAACCCTCCTATGGAATATTGCCGTTTATTCTCACCAGTATATACGGAACTGCGGGAGCAATATTAATCGGTACTCCTATTGGTTTTTTTGCAGCAGTTTTTCTTGCTAAGCTCGCACCGGAAAAAGTAAGAAGAACAATAGAAGCTATGGTTGGATTATTGTCGGGAATTCCTTCTGTCGTGTATGGACTTGTAGGAATGCTTGTGCTGGTTCCGGCAATCAGAAAGGTTTTTAACGTACCGGATGGCGCAAGCCTTCTTGCTGCAATTATTGTACTGGCAATTATGGTACTTCCATCAATTATTAAAGTTAGTCTTACGGCTCTTGATGCCGTACCTAAGGAGTATGAAGAGGCATCGCTGGCACTTGGAGCAACCAAAGTAGAGACTTATTTTAAAGTCTCAGTACCTGCGGCCAAAAGCGGAATTGCAACAGCAATCGTATTAGGAGTGGGACGTGCCATAGGAGAGGCAATGGCGGTAATGATGGTAGCCGGAAATGCAGCCAACATGCCGGGATTGTTTGAAAGTGTACGCTTTTTAACCACAGCAATTGCCAGTGAAATGTCTTATTCGGCAGGGCTACAGAGACAGGCGCTCTTTTCCATAGCCTTAGTCCTGTTTTTATTTATTATGCTCATTAATGCCACATTGAATTTCTTTTTGAAAGGCAGGAAGGGAAAATAATGGACAAAAAAATATCTTCCAAAAGGAGCTTATATATATTCTTAATGAAACTGCTTATGATAGTTTCAATTGTAATTACATGTGCTTTGGTAATTTTTCTGGTGTTATATGTAATGTACAAGGGAATCCCCCATATATCATGGGAGCTGATTTCTACCAAACCAAGTTATTTGGCAGACAAAATCGGAATATTACCGGATATATTGAATACGGTTTACATTATTCTTGCAACTCTTGTTTTGGTAATCCCTTTGGGAGTAGGGGCAGCAGTATATCTTACGGAATATGCCCGTAATCAAAAAATTGTGGCGGTAATAGAATATGCGGCGGAGACACTTTCGGGAATCCCGTCAATTATATATGGTCTGGTGGGAATGCTATTTTTCTGTCAGTTCCTTGGTTTTAAAACTTCGCTTTTAGCAGGGGCATTAACCCTTGTAATTATGAATCTGCCTACAGTTATGAGGACGACAGAAGAAAGCCTTAAAACAGTTCCCCAAAGCTACAGAGAAGGAGCGTTTGGCCTGGGTGCCGGTAAATGGCGTGTTATCAAAACAGTGGTTTTACCGGAATGTGTGGACGGTGTGATTACAGGTTGTATTTTATCCATAGGAAGAATAATCGGAGAATCTGCGGCGTTATTATTTACGGCAGGCTTTGCCCATGCACTCAATGGATTTTTTGACGGGCTTGTAAGCTCCGGTTCGACCCTTACAGTGGCATTGTATGTGTATGCCAAGGAGCAGGGCGAATTTGAAATAGCTTTTGCAATTGCAGCAATTTTGATGATTTTGACACTTATAATTAATCTGGCAGCAGATTTGGTAAGCAAAAAGCTTAAGAAAAGGAGGAGTCTATGAGTAGCATAATTTCTGTAAAAGATTTAAATCTGTGGTATTCAGGTACGCAGGCATTGAAGAATATTAATATTGAAATAGAAGAAAATACAATAACCGCCCTTATTGGACCATCAGGATGTGGTAAGTCAACTTTTTTAAAAACCCTTAACAGAATGAATGATTTGATTCCCGGGGTAAAAATTGAAGGCAGCATTATGTATGATAATGTTAATATTTTTGACAAAGATGTTAATGTTAATGAGCTTAGAAAAAATATCGGTATGGTTTTTCAGAAGCCTAATCCATTTCCTATGAGTATTTATGATAATATTGCTTATGGACCAAGAACTCATGGCATCAAAAATAAAGCTGCGCTGGATGAAATTGTGGAGGAATCCCTTAGGGGAGCTGCAATCTGGGATGAGGTTAAGGCCAGACTGAAAAAATCTGCATTAGGTCTTTCCGGAGGGCAGCAGCAGAGACTTTGTATTGCAAGAGCATTGGCAGTTAAGCCTAAGGTGCTTTTAATGGATGAGCCTACAAGCGCATTGGACCCGATTTCAACTTCTAAAATAGAAGACCTTGCAGTTGAGTTAAAAGATAAGTATACTATTGTTATAGTAACGCATAATATGCAGCAGGCTGTAAGAATCTCTGATAATACTGCATTTTTCCTAATGGGAGAGTTGGTGGAGTGCCAGGGTACCGAGGAAATGTTTGCAATGCCTAAGGATAAGCGGACAGAAGATTATATTACAGGGAGGTTTGGATAATGAGAAATCATTTCGACGAGCAGCTTGCGTTGCTTAATAAAAAATTAATTGAAATGGGAGCTATGTGCGAGGCGGTTATTGAGACTGTAGCCCATGCTCTTATAGAAGGAAAACCACAGCTTGCTTCTGAGGTAATAGTTAATGGCAAAGAAATTGATAGTATGGAGAGAGAAATTGAAGCTATCTGTCTCAAGCTTTTATTACAGCAGCAGCCGGTGGCAAGGGATTTGCGTCAGGTATCCGCAGCACTTAAGATGATTACCGATATGGAGAGAATCGGTGACCAGGCGGAGGATATTGCTGAGATGGTTATATTCCTAAAGGGTAAAACTGCAGAAGCCACCAAAGACATTAAGCTTATGGCAGAAGCCACCACTAAGATGGTAACAGGAAGTATAGATGCCTATGTAAGGCAGGATATGGAGTTGGCTAAGGCAGTAATTGACCAGGATGATGTAGTGGATGACTTTTTTAATAAGATAAAAGAATATCTTATTCGCACAATAGGAGAAAATCATGCGGATGGGGAATTGGCAGTGGATTTACTGCTGATTGCAAAATATTTTGAAAGAATTGGAGACCATGCCACTAACATTGCAGAGTGGGTTATGTTCTCCATAACCGGCAATCATAAAGGAGGAACCGGCAAATGATATGGTGTGTCGATGATGACAACGCAATTCGGGATATTGAAGTATATACCCTGAAATCAACCGGGTATGAGGCAAAGGGCTTTTCTTGCGGAGAAGAGCTCTTTAGTGCGCTCAAAACAGAAAAACCAAGCCTGATTATTTTGGATATAATGCTTCCAGGAGAAGATGGAGTAACTATTTTGAAAAAATTGCGTGCTGATTCAAAAACCAGAAATGTTCCAGTTATCATGGCAACTGCCAAGGGGACTGAAATCGACGTGATTCATAGCCTTGATATGGGAGCGGATGATTATCTTACTAAGCCCTTTGGAATGATGGAAATGGTGTCAAGAGTTAAGGCGGTTTTAAGACGTTGCGGTGATAAGGATGGCAGTTTGATTTTGCAACATGGGGCGATAACTCTCAAACCGGATGAGCGACAGGCTTATATTGATGGTGATAAAATTAATCTTACATACAAAGAATTTGAACTTCTAAAATTATTTATGGAAAATCCGGGGATTGTGTTTTCAAGAGACACCATACTCACTAAGGTTTGGGGAATGGATTATTTTGGCGAAACAAGAACCGTAGATATGCATATCAAAACACTGAGAAAAAAACTTGGAAATGCGTCAGGAATGATTGCTACAGTTATAGGCGTGGGCTACCGTCTGGAGGTATAGGGTGACTAAAAAAATTTTTCATTCGACAATAGCAGTTGTTAATATAACTTTACTTTTGTGTCTTTCCATTGTTATGGGAATTCTTTATGGATATTTTCTTGATGTGGAAAAAGAACAGCTTCGTACAGAGCTTGCTTTGATTGAAGGCGGAGTTAAGGCGGATGGGATTAATTATCTTACTGCTGAAAAATTTGATAATATTCGTGTTACTTTCATTGATGCAACGGGTAAGGTTATATACGATTCGGATTCTGATGCAACGAATATGGATAACCATATTGACAGGGAGGAAGTTTCCCAGGCATTTGAAAATGGGGTTGGTGAAAGCTCCCGTTATTCCTCTACTTTAATGAACAAAAGACTGTATTATGCCAAGCTCATGGAAGATGGAAATGTATTAAGAGTTTCCATTAGCGTAATTTCTGTGTTTGCTGTTTTTGTCAGGGTTTTTATACCGGTTGCTGTGATTTTTGCAATAGCAATTCTGGTGAGTGTGGCAGTGGTGAGGCATGTGGCTGGAAAAATTGTTGAACCTCTTAATAAAATTAATTTGGATAAGCCATTGGAAAATGAAAATGCTTATGAAGAACTTGCACCTCTTCTTGGTAAAATCAATAAACAGCGTAAGGAAATTTCCAAGAAGAAAAATGCCTTAAAGCAGCAAGAGGATGAGTTTAAACAGATTGCAGAATATATGAATGAAGGGCTTGTGATACTTAACAGCAAGGGTGAGATAATAAGCCTTAATGGCGCAGCCTGTAAGTATTTTGAAGTGGACGAAAACTGCGTAGGCCAGGAATTTTTTAAGGTGGACAGAAGTCCCAAAATTACTGTTGCGGTGGAGGATGCCCTTAAAGGTCATAACAGCGAAGTCTATGTTCCAAAAAATGGCGGTGAATACAGGGTTAATGTTAATAAGATTGAGTATGAAGGTGATATTTTAGGAGTAGTGGTACTGGTGTTTGATGTGAGCGAACAGGCATTTTTCAGACGTAGTAGGCAGGAATTCACAGCTAATGTTTCTCATGAGCTTAAAACTCCTCTTCAGTCTATTATAGGCAGCGCTGAGCTTATTGAAAATAATATGGTTAAGCCGGAAGATATGAACAGATTTGTTGGTCATATCAGGAGGGAAGCACAGAGAATGGTTACTTTGGTTAACGATACCATAAGGTTGTCCAAGTTAGATGAAAAGACAGAGATTGTTAAGGAAGAAGTGGATGTATTTAAGGTTGCCGGTGAGGTGGTGGATAGTCTTAGCTGCCTTGCTAAAGACAGCAAGGTAACTTTGAGTCTTACAGGTTCTTCAACTGTGATTTCGGGTGTGAAGGAATACATCTATGAGATAATACATAATTTATGTGACAATGCCATCAGATATAATGTGGAAAATGGAAGCGTTACAATTATGGTCGAGCAGGGACGTGTTATTGTGAAGGATACCGGAATTGGAATCCCTGCAGAGCATCATGCAAGAGTGTTTGAGAGATTTTACCGTGTGGACAAGAGTCATTCAAGGGAAACCGGAGGAACCGGACTGGGTCTTTCCATTGTAAAAAATGCAGTTCAATGTATGGGTGGACAGATTAAAATGACTAGTGTTGTGGGTGAAGGAACTACCATGGAAATTCAATTTAATAATTAGGTGAAAAGTCAACAATAGAGCCTGTTTGGGCTCTTTTTGTTTGTGGATAAATTACTTAAAAAATGTCGTTTTATGGGTGATTTTTCTTTGACATATATATTTAAAAGGATTATAATATTTTTATTAAAGACTGGTAAAAAATATGCAAAGGAGAACGGCAGTATGAAATTTTTACAGAAAATGAAAATTAAAAAAAGATTGACCACGGGATTTTCTATGACAATTGCTTTTTGTGGAATTGCAGCACTTGCGGCTATTATTACGATGCTTGTAATTAATGCTCGTTTTAATCATGTGCTGAACTACTATGCATTTCCACAGGGCGACATAGGACATGCAATGGCGGCACTTGCGGATGTAAGAAGTGCAACTCGTGGAGCAATCGGATACGAGACACAGGAAGAAATTGACCTCATGGTTGAACAGCACACCGAGAAGAAGGCAGAGGTATATGCTTATCTTGAAGAAATTGAGAAGACAATTGTAACTAAGGAAGGCGAAGAAGATTTCGCAGCAATTGAAGAGGCGATTGAAGCATATTTTGTAATTGATAAGAAGGTTATCGAGCTTGGTGCTACAGTGGATGTAGAGCTGTGTAAGCAGGCTCAGGAGATGGCTATAACTGAGATGGCTCCTGCATATGCAGAAGCATATGAGGCTCTTGAGAAGCTTATGAAGGATAATGTTCATCTTGGAGATGAGGCTCATGACCAGCTTGCAGTTATGGAAATTGTAACAATTGTTATCTGTGTTGCAATTATTGTTGCAGCAGTAGGAGTTTCAACCAAGATTGCAGTAACAACAGCTAACGGAATTGCTAAGCCACTTCATAAGACCAGCAAGAGACTTGAAGAGTTTAGAAACGGTGATCTTTCAAGTCCATTCCCGGATGTTGATACAGAGGATGAGGTTGCTGAGATTAGTTTGGCAGTTAAACATACAGTTGACAGACTTAATGTGATTATTAAGGATATGGAGTATATGCTTTCTGCAATGGCTGACGGTAACTTCAATATTGACACAGAGAATGAAGATGCTTATGTCGGTGAATTTGGTGAACTCTTAGTAGGAATTCGTGGTATGAATGAAAAACTTGATACAGCACTTAGAGAAGTTGATGAATCTGCTAAGATGGTTGCAGCCGGTTCGGTTAACCTTGCAGATGCAGCTCAGGCTCTTGCTGAGGGTGCCACAGATCAGGCAGCATCAGTTCAGGAATTACAGGCTTCAATGGATACCATTACACAGGGTCTTGAAGAGACTGTAAGAAAAGTTGATGCAGCATATGAAGAGGCTAAGTTATGTGCTGAGAACGCTCAGCGTAGTCGTGATGAGATGCATTCAATGATGGAAGCTATGAATAATATTAGCGAAACATCTAAGATGATTGAAAATATTATCGGTGAAATTGAGGATATCGCAAGCCAGACCAATCTTCTTTCACTTAATGCGGCAATTGAGGCGGCAAGAGCTGGTGATGCAGGTAAGGGCTTTGCAGTTGTTGCAGATCAGATTCGTAACCTTGCTGAGCAGAGTTCTAAGTCAGCGGTTAATACCAGAAAGCTCATCGAAGAATCTGTTCGTGAGGTTGAGGTTGGTAATGAGACAGCTCTTAGAACTGCAGAGGTTCTTGAGGGTGTAGTAGTAGGTATTGGTAAGATTGCAGATACCTCACAGGTATTAAGCAGAGATACTGCAGAGCAGGCATTAGCACTTGAACAGGCAACGGATGGTGTTGCAAGAATTTCTGAAATTGTTCAGTCTAATTCGGCTACAGCAGAAGAATCATCTGCAACAAGTGAAGAGCTTTCAGCTCAGTCAACTACTATGAGAGAATTAGTAGGAAGATTTGAATTAAAATAGTAGATATTTTTTTGTTTTGTTTGATATGCGAACCTTCGGAATACACCTCGGATTTTCTGGTAACGGAATCCGAGGTGTATTCTGTAATATAGACACATTTTGGATTTGAAATAGGTTAGGGGATATGTTATAATTTCATTTGGATTTGTATATTAATAGGAGGTATTTTTTATGAACAAATATGCTGGAACTAAGACGGAGAAAAACCTTTGGGAGGCATTTGCCGGAGAGTCACAGGCGCGTAATAAATACACATATTTTGCTTCAGTTGCTAAGAAAGCAGGATATGAACAGATTGCTGCTTTATTTTTAAAAACAGCTGAGAATGAGAAAGAGCATGCGAAGCTTTGGTTTAAGGCTTTAGGTGAACTTGGTGATACACCTACTAACCTTCTTCATGCTGCGGAAGGTGAGAATGCTGAGTGGACAGATATGTATGAAAGAATGGCTAAGGATGCTGAGGAAGAAGGATTCCCAGAGCTTGCAGCACAGTTTAGAGGCGTAGCAGCTATTGAGAAGATGCATGAAGAGAGATATAGAGCACTTCTTCACAATGTTGAGGCTATGGAAGTATTCAAAAAGAGTGGAGTAGTTATGTGGGAATGTCGTAACTGCGGACACGTGGTAGTGGGTCTTGAAGCTCCAGAGGTATGTCCTGTATGTAATCATCCACAGAGCTTCTTTGAAGTAAGAGAACAAAATTACTAAAATTTTAACAACCTGCAAATTATATCCATATGAATATAATTTGGAGGTTGTTTTTTTATGTGTACTGCAATCGCATATTGTACGAAAGATCATTATTTTGGAAGAAACCTTGATTTGGAATATTCTTATAACGAAGATGTAATTATTACTCCGCGTAATTTTCCTCTTCCATTCAGAAAAAGTGGAACTCTTAAGGAACATTACGCCATTATTGGAATGGGAATTGAGGTGGATGGTTATCCCTTATACTATGATGCCACTAATGAGATGGGGCTTAGTATGGCGGGGCTTGAATTTCCGGGTAATGCATGGTATTCACCTTTTGATATTAATAAAACCAATATAACGCCATTTGAACTGATACCTTGGATATTAGGTCAGTGTGCCAATATAACAGAAACTAAAAAAATATTATCAGAGATTAACATTCTGGACGAAGCGTTTAATGGCGATTTTTCGCTGACGCCCCTTCATTGGATGATTACTGACCAGAAGGAGTCAATTGTGGTTGAAGCAGTTAAAGATGGAATACGAATATACGATAATCCTCAGGAGGTTCTTACGAATAATCCTTCCTTTGACAGGCAGCTTAATAATCTATATGAGTATGATGAGATAACGCAGATTCCGGGAGATTTATCTTCCAAATCAAGATTTGTCCGGGCGGTTTTTATAAAAAAGAACTCTGCCTCAGGTAGTTCAGAGTGTGAGAGCATCAGCCAGTTTTTTCATATATTGGGAAGTGTTAGCAAGCCGCGAGGCTGTGACATGGCAGGCGAAAAATACAGAATTACAGTGTATAGTTCCTGTTGCAATACCTCCAAAGGCATATATTATTACAAAACCTACGATAATAGCCATATTAACGGAGTGGATATGTTTAGAGAGGATTTGGAGCAGAATAGGTTGATTAAATATCATTTGAAGAAGGAAACAGAAATTTCAATTACTAATTAAGGGGCATTAAGCCCCTTTTGTTATGGTAATGGTGTTATATTATACATACATATAAAATGGCAGATGCTTCCGCCCATCACAAACAGGTGAAAAATCTCATGTGTACCAAAGAATTTTTTCTTATTATCCAAGGCAGGAATCTTAATTGCATATATAACCCCTCCGATGGTGTATATAATTCCGCCGGCAAGAAGCCATCCAAAAGCAGTAGAGCCCATTGCCACAGTGAGCTTGCCGAATACCGCCACGCATACCCAGCCCATGGCAATATATATTATTGAAGAAAACCATTTTGGACAATTAATCCACAGGGCTTTAATAAGCATACCCACAAAAGCAATGCCCCAGATAAGGAGAAGTAAGTCATACCCCAGTCTGCCTCCTAAAGCAATCATGCAAATAGGGGTGTAGGAGCCTGCTATAAGCACAAAAATCATCATATGGTCCATTTTCTTAAAAAATTCCAAATATTTCCCTTTAAGATTAACTGAATGATATAAGGTGCTGGCGCCATATAATAGAATCATACTGATAGCAAAAATAGTCATAGCCTTAACGGAATCCACATTGCTGGTCATAGCTGTCTTTAGTAGCAAAGGAAGTGTAGCCACTGCGGCTAAAAGCATCCCTATAAAATGTGTAATGGCACTGCCCGGTTCTCTGATTGTTATCTGCATAAACATACCTCCTTGTTAACTTGAACGCTTGACGTAGTAATTAAAACTACATTCAATATAAATTCATACTACATCACAATGCGGTGGATGTCAATAGAAAAATATCAAAAATATATGGAAAAATTAAATGCACTGTGATAAAGTAATTTTTGTATTAAATGTGGTTGTTTATAGGTTAACCAAATTAGGAGGATATTATTTATGAGTATTAAAATCGGAATTTTAGGCTATGGCAACTTAGGACGAGGCGTAGAATGTGCAATTAAACAGAATGACGATATGGAATTGGTTGCAGTTTTTACGAGAAGAGAACCAAAGAACGTTAATATTCTTACCAAGAGTGCAGCGGTATGCTCGGTAGATGATATCTTAGATTGGAAGGATAGAATAGATGTTTTAATTCTTTGCGGAGGAAGTGCTACAGATCTTCCTGTTCAGACACCGGAATATGCGAAGTACTTTAATGTTGTGGATAGCTTTGATACCCACGCAAGAATTCCTGAGCATGTTGCTAATGTTGAAGCGGTGGCTAAAGCAGCCGGCACAATCGGAATTATTTCTGTTGGCTGGGATCCGGGAATGTTCTCTCTTAACAGATTGTATGGTAACGCAGTTCTTCCTGTGGGTAATGATTATACTTTCTGGGGAAAGGGCGTTAGTCAGGGACATTCAGATGCTATCAGAAGAGTTCCTGGTGTTAAGAATGGTAAGCAGTATACAATTCCTGTAGATGCAGCCCTTGAGGCGGTAAGAGCAGGTAAGAATCCTGAGCTTTCAACAAGAGAGAAGCATATCAGAGAATGTTTTGTTGTATTAGAAGAAGGGGCAGATGCGGATAAGGTTTCTGAGACCATCAAGACAATGCCTAACTACTTTGCCGATTATGACACAATTGTTCATTTTATCAGCGAAGAAGAATTCAATGAAAAGCATAGTGGAATTCCACATGGTGGCTTTGTAATTCGCTCAGGTAAGACAGGCTGGGAAGAAGAAAATACCCATATTATTGAGTATAACCTTAAGCTGGACTCTAATCCTGAATTCACATCAAGTGTAATTGTGGCATATGCAAGAGCTGCATATCGTATGAATAAGGAAGGACAGACAGGCTGTAAGACTGTATTTGATATTCCGCCTGTTTACCTTAGCTCACAGAGCAGAGAGGATTTAATTGCTCATTTACTGTAAGATATAACGGAGGTATATTAAGATGGTTAAGCACATTATTTTATGGCAGCTTAAGGATGAATTTTCAGAAGAAGAAAAAATTGCAATTAAGGCAGGGATTAAGGAAGGGCTTGAAAGTCTTAAGGGCAAAATACCGGGACTTGTGGAGATTCGTGTGCAGACAGAGGCTTTGGCATCCTCTACAGCGGAGGTTATGCTTGATTCTACTTTTGAGAGTGAAGAAGCACTCAAAGGATACTCAACACATCCTGAACATGTAAAAGTAGCTGATGGCAAGGTAAGACCATATACCAAGACCAGAAGCTGTCTGGATTTTATTGTGTAATTATAAGACCGGTTTGCAATTTGCGAACCGGTTTTTATGATAATGTATATTTTATTTACAAAAAAATCTACCAATGTTAAAATAAGGTTTATGCGAGGTGTATTATGTCAGAAGAGATTAAGCATGTGCGCAGGGTTCGTTACAAAGGAACCCATCCGCGACATTTCAGTGAAAAATACAAAGAACATAATCCAGAGAAATATAAGGATACAGTTGAAAAAGTAATCAGTAAGGGAAATACCCCTGCCGGTATGCATATATCAATCTGTGTTCAGGAAATTTTGGATTTTCTTAATATTCAACCGGGTGAGCAGGGAATGGACGCAACCCTTGGGTACGGCGGACATACCTTGGAGATGTTAAAATGCCTTCAGGGGAAGGGACATATCTATGCAACGGATGTGGACCCTATTGAATCGGCAAAGACCACAAAGAGACTTGCAGATGCAGGCTTTGGTGAAGAGATTTTAAGCGTCAGACTTATGAATTTTGCTCGTATTGATGAACTTGCTAAAGAGGTTGGTGGTTTTGACTTTATTTTGGCAGACCTTGGTGTGTCGTCAATGCAGATTGACAATCCGGATAGAGGTTTTTCTTTTAAAACAGAAGGTCCACTTGATTTGAGACTGGACCCATCCAAGGGAATTTCGGCAGCCGAGAGACTTGCAGGAATTTCATATGAAGAGCTGTATGGAATGCTTGTGGAGAATTCAGATGAGCCATACGCGGATAAGATAGCAAAAGTTATTATTAATGAGAGAAGAAAAAAGCCTGTGGATACCACCACCAGACTTAAAGATATAATTGAAGGTGCTCTTAGCTTTGTACCTGAGAACGAGCGCAAGGATGTTGTTAAAAAGACCTGCGCCAGAGTATTTCAGGCATTAAGAATTGATATTAATAATGAGTTTGAAGTACTATATGATTTTCTGTCAAAGCTGCCGGATGCCCTAAGACCAGGAGGAAGAGTGGCGATACTTACTTTTCATTCCGGTGAAGATAAATTAGTAAAGCGTGTTTTTAAAGAGCACTATAACGAAGGACTGTATAAGGATATCGCCAAGGAGGTTATTAGACCTTCCAAGGAGGAGTGCGCAAGAAATTCCAGAGCTCATTCCACCAAAATGCGTTGGGCGATTAAGGCATAGAAGGAGTTAATTATAATGGATCGTAATGTGTTTATGGAGACTCTAAGAGAGGTTAAGGAGATTGTCAGAACAGCAGCTAAGCCTCTTACCAGAGAAGAGATAATGGGATATTTTAAAGAAACCGAGCTTACTCCTCTTCAGGAAAATATGGTTATGGAATATCTTTTTACCGATGAAGAACCACAGGTGGAGAATGTTCCTTGCGTGGAGAATGAGCCGGAGACAGTAGCAGAGGATATTGTAGAGTCCAAAGTTTTTGGAATGTATATGGAAGAGGTTAATAACCTTAAGATATATTCTGACAATGAGCTTTCTATGATGTATGTTAAGCTTTTGCAGGGTGATAAGGACGTAATTAGTAAAATCTGCGACAGCTGGATGAAACGTATTGTGGATGAAGCAAGAGAATATCCTGCGAGATATTGCCTTGAAGATATTATTCAGGAAGGTAATATGGGCTTGTTTTTAAAGCTTACCGAGTTATGTGGAAGCAAACAGGCCGTGGATGTGGAGGAAGAACTTTCTTGTGCAGTTACAACCGCCATGAAGGATTACATTTCGGACATTGCAGGAGAAGAGGATAGTGAGCAGACAGTTCTTGGTAAAGCCAATCTCATTAACGAAGCTATTAAGCTTCTCAGAGAAGAGCGTGGAGAGGAGCCAAGCGTTGAGGCACTTTCTTTGTATACCGGACTTGATATAGATGAACTTTGTGATATTTTAGAAATAATTAAAAAGGCAGATAAAAAATAATGAAATTATATCTTGCGCCTATGGAGGGGTTGACGGGATATGTATACCGTAACGCCCATAGGGAATGTTTTGGAGAGATGGACGGATATTTTACTCCTTTTCTTGCCAGTAAGAAATTGAGCTCCAAGGAAAAAATGGAAGTCCTACCTGAAAATAATCTTAATATGACCGTTATTCCTCAGATTCTTACTAATAGAACGGGGGAATTTTTGGCGATTGCAAAACAGCTTGAAGATAGGGGTTATGAAAGCGTTAACCTCAATCTGGGTTGTCCTTCAGGAACAGTAACCGCCAAAAACAGAGGCGCGGGATTTCTTAAGGTAACTGATGAACTTGAGATTTTTCTTGAAACGATTTTTAGAGAATGCCCTTTAAAAATCTCAGTGAAAACCAGAATCGGTGCATATAATCCCGAGGAGTTTTCGGATTTAATTAAAATATATAATCATTTTCATATGGAGGAATTAATTGTTCATCCAAGACTTATGAAGGATTTTTATGAAGGGACACCTAATCTTTTGGCTTTTTCGGAAGCGGTTGAAGAATGTGTACATCCTCTTTGTTATAATGGTGACATTAATTCCAAGGCGGATTATGAGAGGATTACTTCTATGTTTCCAAGTGTTGACAGGATAATGCTTGGAAGAGGACTATTGACTAACCCGGCACTTCCTAGAATTCTTCGTGGCGGAGAGAGTGCCACAATTGAAGAGATGAAGCTTTTTCACGAGCTTTTATATAAAGGATATAGGGAAGAAATCAAAGAAGAGAGAAATGTCTTGTTTAAATTAAAGGCACTTTGGGTATTTATGGGTAGTTTTTTTATGGACAATGAAGCTGCCATGAAGGATATTCGCAAATCTCAAAGTTATATGGAATACGAAATTGCAGTAAGGAATATGATGAAATGTTGTATCAAATCGTAAATGGCGCTGTGGAATTTGGAGCGGAGGTCATTTTATCAGAGGTTAATTTTGAAATAAGAAATACAGAAAAGATAGCAATTGTAGGACGTAACGGTTGCGGCAAAACCACGCTTTTAAAGCTTATTGCCGGAGAAGTGGATTTGGCAAAAAGAGACAGCGATGAGGATATTTTTATCGCTAAATCAGGAAATCCTACTATTGGTTATCTTAAGCAGATGGCGTTTCGCGACCCTTCCATAACTATGGAGGAAGAGGTACAAAAAGCCTTTGCAGAGCTTATCGGTATGGGTAACAGACTGAATGAACTTCTTGAAGTAATGGAAGCGGACCCATCTGAAGCTAACATTAAAGCTTATACTAATTTGCAGGACAGATACGAATACCTTGGAGGTTACACATATCAGAAGGAATTTGATATTGTTCTTAAGAAATTTGGTTTTACCAAGGAGGACCGTAAGAAGCCACTTTTGGAGTTCTCAGGAGGGCAACAGACCAAAATCGCTTTTGCCCGTATGCTTCTTAGTAAGCCGGATATACTTTTATTAGATGAGCCAACCAACCACCTTGATATGGATACAGTAAGATGGTTAGAGGGTTATTTAAGAGATTACAACAGAGCGGTTGTAGTTGTATCCCACGACAGATATTTTCTGGACAGACTGTCGGATGTGGTGTACGAAATCGAATATGGCACAACCACCAGATATGTAGGTAATTACACTGATTTTGTTAAGCAGAAAAAAGCCAATTGGGAAAAACAATATAAGGACCACAACCTGCAGAAAAAAGAAATCGAAAGACTTCAGGCACTCATTGAAAGGTTCAAAAACAAGCCAAGCAAGGTTGCCATGACCCGTTCTAAACTAAAACAAATTGAACATATGAATATTGTTGAAGCCCCTGCCAGATATGATTTAAAAAGCTTTCATGCTAATTTTACTCCGGACAGGGAAAGCTATAAACAGGTCCTTTACACTAAGGATTTGGAAATCGGATACGACAAGGTGTTGTCAGTGATTTCCGCTGAGCAGAACAAGGGACAGAAAATCGCCATAATCGGAGATAACGGAACTGGTAAGTCCACCTTTGTTAAAACAATTGTGGGTAAAATTCCTGCACTTGGTGGCGAATACCGAATCGGAGCGAATGTTGACATAGGTTATTTTGACCAGCAGATGGCTCAGTACAATAATGACAAAACAGTTCTTGAAGATTTTTGGGATGAATTTCCAAGTCTTAAGGAGAATGAGGTGCGTTCTGCTTTGGGAGCTTTTTTGTTCACTCAGGAAGAAGTGTTTAAGAAGATAAATATGCTTTCCGGTGGAGAGAAGGTAAGACTTGCTCTGTGTAAGATTTTTAAGACCAAGCCAAACTATCTTATATTGGATGAGCCAACCAACCATATGGACATAGTGGGCAAGGAAACTTTGGAAGCTATGCTCAAGAATTTTACGGGAACAGTACTTTTTGTATCCCATGACAGATATTTTATCAGAGAGGTGGCGGATGCCCTTCTTATATTTGCAGATGACAAAGTGACCTATTATCCTTATGGATACGAGGAGTATAGAGAAGAGCAAGATAAGCTTTTGCTTGCAGCAGAAGCGGCGCAGAATACTGCCAAAGAGGAAAAGGTTCAAAAAGAAGCTACTAAGTATTATAATACAGGTAAAGAAGCCTCCAAAATCCGGCAGAAAATTCAGAAGATAGAAAAGCTCATTGAGGATAAGGAGCAGGAACTTGCCCAATTGGAGATAATGTATAATGTTCCGGAGAATCAGTCGGCATACACTAAGCTTTCTGAGCTTTCTGAGCAGATTAATAAGGTTAATGAAGAATTAGAAGCTTATATGGAGGAATGGGAGGATTTATCCTCTTCTTTACCACTGTAAAGAGGTGTGTTTATGAGTAAAAAGGTAGTAGTGGGAATGTCCGGAGGTGTGGATTCCTCCGTTACCGCTCTTATGCTAAAAAATCAGGGCTATGAGGTTATTGGTGTAACTATGATAACCCATGGAGAAGAAGAACCTGCATATGTGGCTGATGCCAGAAGAGTTGCCAAGATTCTTGACATTCCATTTTATATAGCAGATTTTAGAAAAGAATTTAAGAAATATGTTATGGATTATTTCATTAGGGAATATCAGCAGGGAAGAACTCCTAATCCGTGCATTATGTGTAACCGTTACGTTAAATGGGAGGCGCTTTTGCACAGAGGAGCGGACTTTTGCGTGGATTATGTAGCAACGGGGCATTATGGTAAAATCCTTAAACTCCCAAATGGCAGGTATTCTGTTGCAAAGTCTTATTCTGAGGGTAAGGACCAGTCCTATGTGTTATATAATCTCACTCAGGAGGAGTTATCTAGAACGCTTTTTCCACTGTATGAATATGATAAAGCGACTATAAGAAAAATAGCAGCAGAGAATAATCTTCCGGTGGCGGACAAAAAAGACAGTCAGGATATTTGTTTTATTCCGGACCACGATTACGCCGCTTTTATCGAGAAGACAACCGGAGAAAAAAGTGTGCCGGGAAATTTCGTGGATACCGCAGGAAATATTCTTGGGGAGCACAAGGGAATAACCCATTACACTGTGGGACAGCGAAAAGGACTTGGGATAGCTTTTGGAGAACCCCGTTTTGTAATTAGAATTAATCCTGTGAATAATGAAGTAGTTCTTGGAACTAAAGAAGATTTAATGGTTACAGAGGTAATTCTTCAGGATGTGAATTTTATGTCAGTTGAAGATATTACCGAGCCGGTCAGGGCATTTGGTAAACTTCGTTATTCACAAAAAGACAGTCCTTGTGTTATTATGAAAGATGAAGTCGGCAGAGTGAAGGCGGTTTTTGATGAGCCTATGCGTGCGGCTACTCCCGGTCAGTCGGGAGTGTTCTATAAGGATGAATGTATATTGTGTGGTGGTACGATAATTTGATATAATAGGAGTTGCATATGAAAAAAAGATTGTTCTATTCAATGATATTAGTTGCATTTGCGATAATATTATACCTTGGACTTAGTAACACGGAAGTAATTGTCAAAATTCTGAAAGGAATTTTTTCGGTGTTCTTTCCTTTTGTACTGGGGTTAGCAATTGCGTTTATTGTTAATGTCCTGTTAAGGCAGCTGGAAAGGCTGTGGATGTTCATCTGGCGCAAAGCCAAAAAGGATACCCATCTTAAATTTAAGAGGCCGGTTTGCCTGGTGCTTAGTCTGCTTGTTTTTATCGGACTTATTTTTGCATTGATTTTTATGGTTGTGCCACAGTTAGTGGATACCACTAAAACATTGATAGATAAAATGCCTGATTATATCGCCAATTTTAACAAGTGGTGGGAAAGCGTTGTTGCATTTGGTGCAAAGTATGGTGCGTCCATTCCTGAACTTTCCTTTAATACAGATAAGGTTTCGGATGTGCTTGGCAAATTTATTAATGATAATAAAAATGTGGTATTTGACACTACCATAGGTATAACCACCTCTGTTGCCAGCGGAATTGTTGATGCAGTGCTTGGAATTTCTTTTTCCATTTATATTCTTGCGGAAAAAGAGAAGCTTACAAGGTGGGCTAAAAAGATAGTGTATGCATATCTTAAAGAGGAAAAAGCTGTAAAAATCGTGAATTTTGCAAAGCTTACCAATCAGACTTTTACCAATTTTGTGACAGGTCAGTTGATTGAAGCGGTAATTATTGGTGTATTGTGCTTTATTGGTATGAGCATTTTTAGAATGCCATATGCATCAATTATTTCGGTACTGGTAGGTGCAACTGCGTTAATTCCGGTGTTAGGAGCATATATAGGAACCATAGTGGGGGCGTTTCTGATTCTTCTGGTAAATCCGGTTAAGGCATTGATTTTTGTATTGTTTATAATTGTACTACAACAGGTTGAGGGTAATTTAATTTACCCTAAGGTTGTTGGCAAGTCCATAGGTATGCCGGGAATACTGGTGCTTGCGGCAGTAACTATAGGTGGCAAGCTCTTTGGAGTGGCAGGAATGCTTATAGGAGTTCCGGCATGTGCGGTATTGTATTGTCTGATAAAGGAAAATGTTGGAAAAAGACTTGAAGCTAAAAAATTAACTAATAAAATCTAAAAAAGATGGCGGATGCTTAAGTGTATCCGCCATCTGCTGTTATTATCTGACCGGTGACATATGAATTGAAGCAGGAAACATTGTAGATTATATCGGCTGCTTCTTCCGGTAATATAATTCTTCCTGCCGGAATATCCTGAATAAAGGATGTTCGCTCTTCGTGGGTTAGGAAGGCATTCATCTGTGTATCCACCATGCCAAAGGCAATGGCATTAACGGGAATATTAGAAGGTGCAAGCTCCTTAGCGAGAGCCTTGGTAAAAGAATTTAATCCGCCCTTGGAGGCAGAATATGCCACTTCGCAGGAAGCTCCCGTATTTCCCCACATAGATGAAATGTTAATGATTTTGCCTGTTCCCTGCTTTATAAAGAATGGAATTAATATTTTGCATAGATTAAATGCACCTGTAAGATTGATATCCAATAAACGATGCCATTCTTCAACTGTCATATCCTGCAAAAGTCCTACATAAGATATGGCTGCATTGTTAATGAGTATGTCGGGCATGCAGTTTAGGGATTTCAAATTGTCGCACATATTAAGGACATCATTATAATTGGAAATATCGTTTGTAAATATTTGACAAGGTATTTCAAGGGCAAGAATCTGCTCTTTAAGCTCCATAAGTTTCTCAGTGCTGCTGTGACAAGTGGCAATAATTCCATAACCTTCCCTTGCAAATTTTATCGCACAGGCTCTGCCGATTCCTCTTGAAGCACCTGTGATAAGAACATATTTGGACATACATTCATAACCTACTTTCTATTCTGTCAATTTACAGATATTGTAGCACAATTATCAATTGAGATAAATATGTAAAAAATAAAAAAATTCGTCATTTTGCATAAAAATAACTTTTAAAATATAGTTAAAAAATTCAAATTAAGAGGTTGTTAAATAATGGAATTCGAGGGGTTAGAAACCGAGTTATCCACAAAATTAACCTCTTAAAGAGTTGAAAAACTTAGTTTTACACCAAGTTATCCACTTTATCCACCTAGTTTACATAAAATTATGGGGATAACTTTTATAAATGCAAACACAAAAATTTGTTTTGTTAAAATCTTATAAATTGTAAAAAATAACGATAAAATATCACATATATATTGTCTAAAAAATAGTAAGAAAAATTCTGATTAATGTTGAAAAAAACTGAAAAAATGATATAATATAAATGTATTCAATTCACAATTATCTGACAATTCATAAATAATGTGTAGAATACAATCTAGTAGCAAAGGAGTTGGGCATCATGCGTTTTACAATCACAGGAAAGAACATTGAGGTTACAGAAGGGTTACGTTCAGCTATTTATGAGAAGATTGGTAAGCTGGACAAGTTTTTTACTAAGGACGTAGAGGCGATAGTTACATTGAGCGTTGAGAAGGAACGCCAGAAGATTGAGGTTACTATTCCGATTAAGGGAAGCATTATTCGTGCCGAAGAGGTCAGCAATGATATGTATGTGTCAATTGACCTTGTTGAAGAGATTATTGAAAGACAGCTTAGAAAGTATAAGAATAAGATTGTTGATTCCAAGCAGGCAGCACCGGAGTTCAGTTCATACTACATGAGCAATGATTATGTTGAGGATGAACCTGAGATTAAGATTCATAAGAGCAAGAGATTTGGTATTAAGCCTATGACACCGGAGGATGCTTGTATTGAGATGGAGCTTTTGCAGCATAATTTCTATGTATTCTTCAATTCAGATACGGAAGAGGTTAACGTTGTATATAAGCGTAAGAACAATACATATGGTTTAATTGAACCTGAACTTGATTAATTTAAGTAAGAAAATACTTACAGGGCGTCACCTTATGGTGGCGTCCTTTTTGGTTGTAAAAATGTTTTGAGAGCTGTATAATATTAAACAGAATGTTGGCTGAGGAGGCGATTTGATGGATAAAGACCCATTTAAAGAGTATATAAAACAATCAGAGCCAAACAAAAGAGAAAAAGGGTATGCTTGGCATACAGCTATTGGGCTTCAGGCAGTTGACGGATTAAAAACCTCTAAGTATTTGATTGATACAGCGATTAGAAATATAGAAGGTGACATTTCAATTGATGAAGCGCAAGAACTCCTTAACACTTATTATGAAGAAAACCCAAAAGCTGATAAAGACGACCGCAGCGAAGAGGCTGATAAAGTTGCAGTTAGGATAACAAAGATTTTATCAGAAAAGGCATTTACTTTTACTCCAAATGAATATGTTTCAATTCATAAAAAACTTTTTTGGGGTATTTATAGTCATGCCGGCAAATTGAGAGATTATAACATAACGAAAAAGGAATGGGTTCTTAACGGAGCGACAGTTCTTTATGGAAGTGCATCGGAACTTCAAGCTACACTTGATTATGATTTTTCAGAAGAAAAGAAGTTCAGTTATAAAAATCTGACAATTGAAGAAATTATCCATCATTTGGCGGTTTTTGTGTCAAGACTATGGCAAATACACGCTTTTGGCGAAGGAAATACAAGAACAACAGCTGTATTTTTTATTAAGTATTTAAGAACATTGGGGTTTGACACAACCAATGATATTTTTGCTAAAAATGCATGGTTCTTTAGAAATGCACTTGTGAGAGCAAATTATAATGATTTGAAGAATGGTGTCCATGAGACAACAGAGTATTTGGAATTGTTTCTGAGAAATTTATTATTGGATGAAAAAAATGTACTTCATAATCATTCTATGCATATTAGTGGAATGTTTAAAAGAGAAGTGGACATTGAAGATGCAAAAGTGGACATTGAAGATGCAAAAGTGGACATTCGAAACAAAATATTATCTGCATCTGAATCTACTTCGGAGAAAACAATAAAACATGCGATAGAAATATATATGAAATGTGGAAAAGATACTTATTTTGGAAGGTCTATAGTAGAAACTATTACCGGGCTAAAATCTTCCGGTGCATCCAAATTAATTAAAATATTGCTGGATAGTAATGTTATTACACCAGTGTCGGGATATGGGAAAGGAAAGTATAGGTTTCAATAAGAATATGAATTTAGCACAGGGGCGCCACCTTTGGGTGGCGTTCCTTTTTGATTTTAAGGGTTTGCAACGGATGTTTACAGCAATGTTAATGTTAATTGACAGATTGACGGCATTGGTTGGTGGTATAATTTAGCTAGAAATAATACGATTTTCTTATCAAAAAACGAGGAGAAAATACTTATGAAAAAGAATATTTCAAACTTAAATCCATTTAATAACGCTACGGATATGCCGATAGCTCAATACATAATTAAGAAAGTGCTTGCTTTTGTACTGATATATTGTATATCTGCTTTAATAGGTGAAGGGGTTATTATAGGAATGCTACACGGAATGGGATATGACCCTTTGCATGGTGTAATGCCAAAAGGGCAGCTTGCAGACTTTCTGCCTTATTATGGAATGATAATTTTTATACTGGTTACTTTTCTTTATTGCATGCTTATTGAAAAACGAAATCCAAAAAGTATTGGATTTACAAAGAAGGTCTCTGATTATTTGCTGGGAACATTGATTGCAATAATTCTATTGATTATAATAATAGGAGTAAGCTGTGTTTTTGGCTCAATTGAATTTATAGGAATAATTAATTTGTATTTAATCTCGTTTATTTTTTCAGAGCTTGTTATTAGTCGTTCTAATTTGTGGATTGTTTGCGGATTGCACAGTGTGTGGAATTTTGTTTTGTATACTGTTATGGGATTGACTTTAAGTGGAAGTGAAGGTACCTTGAATAATGTAATTATTTTTGAGGTGAAAAAAGCTAATGTTCTTAACGGTGGAGAATATGGGATAGAGGCAAGCATTATAACGACAATAGTGTTAGGAATATTTCTGTTTGTTTTATTAACTAAATCGAAAGGAAGGAAGTATGAAAATGGAGTTCAATAACAAATTATATAATCTCAGAAAACAAAAGGGGCTGTCTCAAGAGGAGCTTGCTAATCGTCTGAATGTTTCAAGACAAACAATTTCAAAATGGGAAGTGGGGGATTGAGATATAATAGTGACAAGCTTAAGAAAGCCTTATAAATAGGGCGTT
>CAZNUK010000021.1:0-31354 GCA_964576255.1 uncultured Butyrivibrio sp. | reverse complement strand
GAAAACAGTGAAGCTTTTGATATGGGAAAAACCAGGATGAATTATGATGGTGTGGTTATTGTATTGATATTTGTGCTCTTATTAGTATTGGATAGTCCTTATTTGAACTGGGATTATAATGACCCTGAATTTGCGGTAGTGGGAGTTGTTTTTCATGCCTTTGAATGGATATTTATCCGATTAGCCCCTATTACACTTATTGGGGCAATGTTGGAATTGTGTTGACACGTAAGAAAATATAAAGAGTTTTTAAAAATCCTTCACTAAAGCGGTGGAGGATTTTTTGGTCATAATTAGAGTAAATGTAAAAAACAGTTGTAACAATCGCCTAAAAAATGTATATTTAAATTATTGGAAATACCAGATAAAGGTTGACACTTTAAGTACGAGGAACGGATAAGAAAAATGAAACTAAACGATTTTCAAAGAAACTTAATTAATGCAGGATATACCGGAAGCTTTGATGGAACATCACAGATGTGTGTTTTCATTAGTCCGGCGAATTTTGAAAAACATATTGTTGTAACTGTGGAGGAAGAGTTTGATATTATTGGGATACAGGATGATATCGAGAATTTATACCAGAGCCTTTTGCATCAATATAATAAATATAATACGGAGAGAATTCTTTTTGTGGTATTTACCCCGGATACTCAAAGCGCAAGGGTGTTAACTCAAAATGAATATGACTGTTGGTTATATAACACAATATATGATCAGCTGGAAATAAGCGAGGCACAGCAACGTGAGTTTTATAACGTTAAGGCTCTGTTTTCTCAGATGGAAGTAACTGCTAAAAGGCCGGAGCCGGTCAGAAGAATACACAAAGTATGGAATTTTACCAACCTTTTTATTCTGATAAATGTATTTGTACATATTATGTTATGCTTAAAAGGAAATACTTCGGATGCTGAATTTATGCTGGACAATGGAGGCTTATATCCTGATGCTATTAGAAAGGGTGAGGTTTATAGATTTATTTCCTCCATGTTTATGCATTTTGACTGGATTCACCTTATAGGTAATATGTTTGTGTTATTCATGGTGGGAAGAAATCTGGAAAATATGGTTGGCAAAATAAGATTTCCAATCATATATCTTGCCAGCGGTATTAACGCCGGAATTGTTGCAGCAATGTATTATTACATTACAGAAAAAAATGTTGTCTGCGTAGGTGCATCGGGAGCGGTATACGGTTTAGTTGGAGCACTTTTGTGGGTATTAATTGCCAACAAAAACAGAAGACAGGAAATGACCTTATGGCAGGTTATTGTAGGTATGGCTCTTTCTCTTGGGCAGGGAGTCGCAGAGGAAGGTGTCAGTGTTGCAGCTCATATTGGCGGACTTATATTTGGATTTTTAATAGCTTTAATTTCATATAGAAGAACAAAAGCATAATTGGATTGATAAGGAGTTAACAGGTGAATAAGAGGATGAAAAAACTAACAGGGATATTGTTTGGAATAGCTATTTTGATGTCTTTTTCTGGATGTGGAAATGTGGAGTATGGTTTTAGCTATAGTGGAATGATTATTGATGTTGAAACGGAAGATAAGCTCGAGGTTCAGATGAGGGCTGATGATGCAGACTGGGACATGGAGTTTGATGAAGACGGAACCAATACAGGCGTAATTGCTGACGGTTATCAGTCGCAAGAAGATATGGAAAAAGTTTTGGAGTGCATTACTTTTGAACCAATTAAAACAGGGCAGGGAAACGAACATTATTACTATGAAAAGGTGGAAGAAATTGATGAATTATTGAGTGAACCCAATAATTCTATTGCGTTAGACTTTGCCACTGATGATGAGCTTAATGTATCAATTGACTCAGATGAAAACATCAATCTGACATATAATGAGGAGAACGATTATTTACTTAGAGTGTACGAGGATGAAGAATTAGACGTTATCATTGGATTTATGGATAAGGATGCAATAGATTCATATTGTAGTTCAATTGAAGATGGGATTTCAAATGATGAAGAAATTGAAGTAATTGAATCAGGACAGGTTAATAATGTTATGTACACATTAATAACATACGAGACAAGTGATGGTAACACTGTTTATGAAATGATTGGATGGGTAATAGGCTCCAATATCGGGTTTTTAGCGGATGGTTATGAATCGGAGAGACAATTCATGAAAACCATGGAAAGTATAAGCTTTGAAATTGAGGATACCAAGCAGAGAGATGAAGAATATTATTTTAATGTCGATATATTTTAGTGTTTTGGAGGGAAGAGGCATAAGATGAAAAAACAGATTTTATGCGTTGTGAGTCTGCTGGTGGTTATGCTACTTACCGGTTGTATGTCAGAGTCGGTCAGAGAAGAAGTGGAAAGTCTTGAGGCCGAAGCCAAAAATAAGATGGAAGATTTTTTGGATGAAGAGTTTTCCGACTACAAAATTAAAGAAGTGGAGCATATAGTTAGCGGCAACTTCATAGAAGGCTGGGACATAAGCCAGAATACCCGATTTGAAGTTAAAATAGACGGGGACAATTATGTTTTTGTTTATAGGGCTAGTGATGATACATATTGGTCTAATTACTATTATGATGAAATTATTGAAGATTTTAAGGATATGTTGGATGAATATGATGCTTTGGAGGATGCAGACAGTTGTGAATTGAGCATTGGTATGCAAGTTTCTAGTCCGGATGTGTATGTTCTCCTTCATGAGGACGAGAACTTAGAGTCGGTTATTGAACGAGAGAAGAACGGAGAGTGTTTCTACCAATCCGAAGCGTTTTATTATTATTCTAACGAAAGAAATTTTTGTCCTGAGGAGCTTCGGCTTGATAGCATTTATGAAAAAATGTCTAATCTGCATCTTGTGCTGTATAATACCGATGGAGAGGGCAAAGATAATGAGAATATGCTCGATACTATTGAGTGTAATGATTATCATTATGATGAAGATGAAATATATATAACTTATACTCATAATAAGTGGGTAGAGGTAGACGGAATGAAATTTTCTTATAATGACCATTATTATGATGTAGAAATTACCCCAATAGATTATGATACTGACGACCCTCCGAGGAAATATTATACAGATGTAGATTTTAAATATACAGATGAAGCTTACTCCATTAAAGCGGACAGGGTCGGCGATATAGAATTGGATAGAGGGGACTATAAGGAAAGCTATATCAACGAAAATGATGTTACAGTTCATATAACGGAGTATAGCGTTAATAATTTCTATATGTATTATGGTAAAGAATATGAGGGCTTATATGTGTATGTGGCATCAGAAGAAAGTATGAATCAAATGAATGGTAACGACAATTACAACTATAAATCGATTCGTTTTAATGAAGAGGGATACACGAAGGATATATTTGCGATTTATAAAGAGAAGTAAAGGATAATAGAACGAGGATGCCCTCTGGTCAGTCAAGACCTTTGGACATCCTCTTATTAATTAGCAACCTATGTTAAAAAAATTGCAAAGAGTATTAAATAACTCGGAACAGCTATTGATGATAAAAAACATAGTTTCGTCCTCCTTATTCTTATTTGTCTTAGCTAAGTACAAATAAATTGTAACAATTTCGCAAGAAACATACAATAGGAGATTGCTGGAATAATAAACGTACAATATTTTACAAATAAGAGTGCTGTATTGAAGTTAATGCATTGATTGTAATGGTAAATTTTGATATTATTTATATATGTGGATTTTTGTAAAGATAAAAAACTTCACTATAGTACAATAAAAGGAGAAATAATATGTTTAAAAAAAGTGTAAATTCAATTGTTGTTTGTGTTATTGAGGTGATTGTAGCGGTTCTTTTGATATTAAATCCTATCGCTTTTACCAATGCAATTGTTATGGTAGCCGGAGGCGGACTTTTGGTAGTAGGAATCGTTAATATCGTAAAATACTTTAAAGCAGAGCCGGAGGTTGCGGCTAATGGGCGTAGTCTGATGCTTGGGCTTGGAACCTTGGTGGCAGGTTTGTTCTGCCTTTTAAGACACGGCTGGATTGTAGCTACGCTTTCACTCCTTACCATGTTTTATGGAGTGTTTATTTTCGTGTCAGGTCTTGAAAAAGTACAGACAGCAGTCGATTTAATTCGTACCAAAAAAGGAAAATGGATATTCCCTGCAATTGGTGCAGCTATTTCAATTATCTGTGCAATTATTATTATCTGTAATCCATTCAAAACTGCAGCTGTAGTATGGATGTTTATTGGTATTACATTACTTGTACAGGCAGTATTTGATATTGTTGTCTTGGTGGTTAAGAATAAGGCACAGTAAAATATAAATTTAGGGATAAGGAGGAATTTAGCTATGATTCGTATGGAAATAGCGTGTTTTTTGGTAATAGCATTTATGTCTTTAATATATTTTTCTGCCAAAAGAGAGAGAACAAAATCACATAAAGCTTTCTCTTTATTCCTGATTATGTCCATGATTCATCTTGCTTTTGATGGACTCACAATATATACGGTGAATAATATGGACAAGGTGCCGCCGATAATTAATGAAGTTGCTCACAGACTTTTTATTGGCAGCATGATTGTGCTTTTTTACCTTATGTGCTGTTATATAGGTATTTTGGTGGAAAACGATACAGGAAAAAGATTTCCAATTTTTATAATCAGCACAGTTGTACTGGTTGTAGGAATCATATGTGCAGTATTATTGCCAATCAGATATATTGAGACCCCTGACGGTAATTATTCCTATGGACCGGTGGCATTTATGTTGTATGGATGTATAGCAATATATCTGGTCATGCTGATAATTATTTTATGCCTGTGCTGGAATGAAATTCATAGCAAGAAGAGAATAACCATGTCCGTAGCCTTGGGAATACTGATGGTGGCACTTATCTGTCAGGCAATTTATCCATTAGCGTTAATAAGCGGAATGGGGCTTACGTTAATTAGTCTGGCTTTTTATCTCAGCATTGAGAATCCAGATGTGCGACTTGTGGAGCAGGTGAAGATGGAAAAACAGAAAGCGGACGAGGCAAATGCAGCTAAGTCTACTTTTCTCTCCCATGTGTCCCATGAGATTCGTACTCCGATGAACGCTGTTGTTGGAATGACGGATATTTTGTTGAAGACGGATTTAACTGATGAACAGAGAGATTATCTGATTAATATTAAGAATTCAGGGAATGCTCTCGTATCCATAATTAATGATGTCCTGGATATTTCCAAAATAGAGGCAGGCAAGATGGAGCTTAGCTTAGGGGAATATGATATTCGACCTATGCTTAATGACATTCAGATGATTATTCAAAATAGAATAGATGATAAGCCTATTGAACTAATATTTGAAATAGATGACGCATTGCCTAATAAGCTGTACGGAGATGGACTTCGAATCCGACAGATATTTCTTAATTTATTAAATAACGCAGTTAAATTTACAGACAAGGGAAGCGTTAAGCTTGTTGTTAAAACGGAAAAAATTTCCCAGGATGATATAATGATGAAGGTAACTGTTGCGGATACCGGACAGGGAATCAGGGAAGAGGATATGGCAAGACTTTTTGAAGCCTTTGAGCAGGTGAATACACAGAAAAATGCCGGCAAAGAGGGAACCGGATTAGGACTTGCCATTTCCAGTCAGTTTGTAAAAATGATGGGCGGACAGCTTGAAGTTAAGAGCAGGTATGGCGAAGGAAGTGAATTCTCATTTGACATTTTACAAAAAGTGGTAGCTAAAGAGTCGGCAGAAATTTCTGAAGAAGAGAAGGACGATAGAAGCTTCACTGCACCCGGTGCCAGAATACTTGTTGTTGATGATAATGATATGAATTGTAAGGTTGCCAAAGGACTTCTTGCACCTCTCAAAATGCAGATAGATATAGCTAAGGATGGGCGGGAGGCACTTGATAGCATTGTTAAGAACAGATATCATCTTGTTTTTATGGACCATATGATGCCTGTAATGGATGGCGTTGAAGCTACTAAGAAGTTGCGAGCAATGGAGGATGAGTATTGTCAAACCGTTCCCGTTATCGCGCTTAGTGCCAATGCAATGAAGGATGCCAAAGAACTTTTTGATGAAGCAGGAATGAATGGTTTTGTAGCAAAGCCTATTGATGTCAAAGAGATAACCCGGACTATACGTAAATGGTTGCCTGAGAAGCTGATGATTTACGAGGGCATTGATGTGTCTGAGGGAATCAAAAATTCCGGAAGTCAGGAGCTTTTGATAAGCTTAATGGGAGATTTTTATACTGTAATCGATTCCAAGGCTAATAAAATAGAAAAGTGTCTGGCAGACAATCTAATTAGAGATTTTACAATTGAGGTTCATGCTTTAAAAAGTAATTCCCGACTGATTGGAGCAATGGAACTGTCAGAGGAGTTTAAGGAGTTGGAAGAACTGGGTAATGCAGAAGATATCGAGGCATTAAAGATAAAAACTCCTAAAGTGCTTACACATTATAGAAGTTATAAAGAGCTCCTCAAAGCCTATAAAAAGAACAATAATGACAAGCTTCGTGAAGCGTCTTTGGAAGAAATCAATATGTATCTTAATGGTATCCATGATGGAGTGGAGACTTTTGACCTTGACATGGTTGATGAAGCCATGAATAAGCTCGAGGAGTGTAAGCTTTCTGATGATTGCAATGACTTGATGGAAGAGTTAAGAGTTGCCGTATCGGATGTGGCAATGGAAGATATAATCAGAATTACAGAAGCAATGATAAATGTTATACATAAGGTTAAATAATATTCGGAGGATAATACAATGGCAAAGATTTTATTGGTATCAGAGACGACCAGCTTTATTGTTACATCGCTTAAAAAGCAATTGGAAGACATGGAACATGAAGTGTTTCTTACAACAAATAGTCCCAGCGAAATAGGCAAAATTAAAGAGGAGTTACAGCTTGTTATTCTATATGAGGAAGAACTTGTTGCAGAGGGCTTGGTGTTCCTTAAGGATAAGGTTATTGAAGAGAGTACTCCTGTTTTTGTTATTGGAGATGTTAATCAAATTAAAGAGGTTGAAACTGTTATGCCAAGTCAGTTTATTAAAAAGCAGTTTTTGCGTCCGATTAACGTGAAGGATGTGGCAACAGTTATTGACAAATATCTTAAAGAGGACGAAAGCCATAATAAAAAGAAAATTCTTGTGGTGGATGATTCTGGCGCAATGCTTAGAAACGTCAAGGGCTGGCTTGAGGAAAAGTATCAGGTTATTCTTGCCAACTCCGGCGCAATGGCTATTAAATATCTTGCTATGAACCATCCGGACCTGATTCTTCTAGATTATGAAATGCCGATATGTGATGGCAGTCAGGTGCTTGAAATGATTAGAGCCGAATCAGAATTTTCTAATATGCCGGTTATCTTTTTAACCAGCAAAAATGACAAAGAAAGTGTAATGAAGGTTACTGCATTGAAACCAACAGGATATCTACTTAAAACTATGCCACCGGCAGAGATAGTTAAGACCATTGATGACTTCTTTGAGAAGCAGAAATGGACAATGTAGAGGAATTTTATTTGCAAATACTCGCTATGTGGAGTAAAATTAATATATCAAATAAACGGGCGTGATTAAATGAATAATGGACAACCACTTACAGCGGATGAGATGCTGGATAAGATTTTCCATTGTATGAGTAAAATAGTTGTAGAGAAGGATTTTTCCCAATCTCTAATTTTGTTGACCGATTTAGGGAGAACATTGGTCAATGCTCATCGTGCGTCTTTTTGGTATCGTGACGAGAAGCAGCAACAATACTGGACTATGGCGGCATCAGGGACGGAGAGGATTACAATTCCAATGGGTACGGGCATTGTAGGGGCCTCAATTGAAAATAATGAGACCATTCTTATTAATAATCCTTATGAAGACCCAAGGTTTAATCCTGATGTGGATAAGAAGACAGGATACCTTACTAAGTCCATACTGTGCATGCCGGTATCCAATAGCAGCGGCAAGGTAATTGGTGCTTATCAGGTTATTAACAAAATTGGAGAAGAAGAGGATACCACTTTTGACGAACTCGATGTAAAATATCTTGCATTGGCTGCAGGTTATTGCGGTAAGACTTTGGAAGCATACCTTCTTAAGGAACAGAATCAGGTTGATCAGCTAACCGGACTTATGAACAGAAAAGGCTTTCATAATAGCTATAATAATAAGATTCTTTCTCAGCCAAGTAATGTTGTTAGCAGTGTAATTATTGGAGACATTGATTTCTTTAAGAAGGTTAATGATACATATGGTCACAATGTAGGTGATGATGTGCTTGTGCATATATCTAAGATCATGCAGGAGTGCGTCGGTGATATTGGAGAAGTATTTAGATGGGGTGGCGAAGAATTTCATATTCTTTTGCCGGAATGCAGTTTAAGTCGTGCCATCAATATCGCAGATAATATAAGGCTTAAGGTGGAAGATTCTGAATGTAATAGTGAAGGTACGACGGTTAAAGTTACAATGTCTTTTGGCGTTGCAGAAATAGATCCTGCCAAGGAATCAGCAGATAATATTAAGGTGGCAGACGATAATCTGTATACAGCTAAGCAGGAAGGACGTAACAGAGTTGTTTCCAATAAGAAGTTTTCTAAGAAGCCGCTTTTGATTATTCCTGATATTAATGATATGGAAGCATCCTTGGAACTGGCTAACAAGAATTCTCTGGGACTTGAATATAATGATTTCTTTAACCCTGCTGTTTTGAATGATGATGACAAAGGTCAAGAGCTTCTTGATGAATATGCTAAGCATACGCTTCCTGAGTATTGCACTTTCCACGGAGCTTTTTATGACATAATTCCTTTTAGTATGGATGACGAGATTAGGGAAATTTCTCTTAGAAGAATTGAGCAAAGTATAGAGTACGCAATTAAGCTTGGAGCTAAGGGAGTGGTATTCCATACCAATTATAATCCATTTCTTAATACACCCAAATACATTGAAGTATGGATAGAGCAGAATGTTGCTATATGGCGAGAAATACTTAATAATCATCCGGATATATCAATTTATCTTGAAAATATGTTTGATACAACTCCGGATATTATGGTTGAATTATCCAAGAGATTGTGTGAATGCCCTAATTACGGAGTGTGCCTTGATTATGCACATGCAGCATTGACCAAGGTGGACCCTGAGGAATGGGCACAGAAATTAGGACCTTATATCAAGCATATTCATATCAATGATAATGATCTTATAAGCGACCTTCATCTTGCATGGGGTGATGGTAAGATAGATAGAAATGGTTTTTATAGTAGCTATGACAAATATATGGATGGTGCAACGATTTTGATTGAGACGTCTTCATTGGAGAACAAAATACGTTCTTTGGAGGTCCTTAAAGCGGATGGTTTTATCTAACCTATACAATGAAATTAACGGTGTCGGATAATTAAATTCCGGCACCGTTTTTTACAAAATAATAATATTGGCACAGTTTAAATCTTCCCCAAGATTATAAACCTTGCCTGATTGCACACCTACAACGGTTGGTCTTAATATGTAATGAGGGCTGTTTCTAACTACTTTGGCCTTCTCGCCGTTACTGAGTTCAACGATACAGCCTACCGGGTAGAGAATCATACTTTCCAAGAAGCTTTTCATTGCCTTCATATCAAGCTCATGCGTCATAGACATAATCATCTCCACAGCATCTCGTTGTGAAAAAGCCTGTTTGTATGGTCTTTCGGTAATAAGAGCGTCATATATATCTGCAACAGAAAGAATTTTGGCATATGGTGTAATCTGATTCTCATTCACTCCCATTGGGTAGCCTGAGCCGTTGATTTTCTCATGGTGTTGCAAAACACCCATGGCGACTCCCGGACTAAAGTCAGGCTTGTCCTTAACCATTCTGTAGCCGAATACAGAATGCTGACGCATTATTGCAAATTCTTCTTCATCAAGTCTTCCGGGCTTGTTAAGAATTTCAAGAGGAACCTTGGTCTTGCCAACGTCGTGAAGAAGTCCGGAAACACCTATTTCAAAAATTTCCTGCTTGGATAAACCCTGTTGCTTGGCAAGAATCATTGCTATTGTGGCAACGTCTACACTGTGCTTAAAGGTGTATTCATCACTGGTCTTTAACTCGGTAATATCTATAGCAATGGCATTATTCTGGTCGATGGCATTCAATAAATCATTGGTTATGCTGGCAGTAGTGCTGGCAAGATTAGCAGAGTCTGTGTCATTGTAGATACTCTGTATTCCGTGAGAAATTCTTTCTCTTACACTATTGGAGAGGGAAACCTTGGAGCGGTCTTCGGTGTACAGCTTCTCAATGTTGGCTTGCGCTGCTGCCGAAATAGCTATATTCTCTTCATCAGGACTCATCTCGCCTTCCTGAATATATACATTCATAATTCCAAGCTTAAGCAGGGAATCTATAACATATTCATCGAGAATAGCACCTCGTGCAACAAGATTACGACCCAGACGGTCTACAACGGACTGGTCCATCTTCATACCGGGTTTAAGTTGTCTGGTTCTCATATATTTTCTTCTAATCATTCTAAAAACATCTCCCGTAGGATATATTTTAACAGTTTATTTCACATAAGTCATTATTTAAATGAAAATTTTATAAAAACAAAATTTATTTGCTTTACTTTAAAAAAATTTACTTATATAATCTATATGAGATAAGGGGATAATATGTCACAAAGGAGAAATGTGAGCAAGATGAAGCGAGTTTTAATAGGAGCACTTGCATTAATGTGTACGGTATTTGTGAGTGTGATGCCTGTTATGGCCCAAAGTTATACCGTGAAAGATACTGATATAAGCATTACTGTGGATTCGGATGAGTGGCGTGTTTTTACGAGAGATAATGTGCGTGGAAACAGTGAAATTAAAAGTCTGGGTGTTACAGAAGATTATTTCTATAATACGATGATTAATACCAATACATATTTGGATATGTATTACATTAAGGAAAACAGCCGAGATACAATTGAGTTTAAAGTTGTTAAGACTAATACTACAGATATTAATAATTACAAAAACCTGACCAAAAAAGAGCTCCGCAAAATTGGAGAGAATCTGGCAGATAAAGTAGATGCGGATAATTGGGATGTGTATTATAATGAGTGCTCCTACATATATCTGGAATATGATATAAGCAATGTTCATTATCTTGAATATTATACTGTTGTAAATCAGGAAATATATAGATTGGTTAGTTCCAAGTCGAATGGTTTTACTACCGCTGAGCAGGAGATGATAAAGGAAATTGTTGATAATGCCCAGTATACAATTAATCCTGTGTATGCCAATGAGAGCTGGGGAATAACCAAGTTTTGGGCTGAGTATGGTATTCAGGTAATTGTAGCAATAATTCTTATAATAATTTTTGTGGCAGCAGTAACGGTTTATAAAAAGCGTAAAGTAATTAAAGACTTCCTTACAGGCAAGAAAAATCCTAATAAGGAAATGAAAAAAGAGCTTAAAGAAACCCGATATGTGGAGACCACTCCAAAGAAGGTGGCAGACAAACCTAAAAAACCTGCTGACCCTACTATGGTAACCATAAACAGAAATAAAAGAAGTGCCCGTAAAGGCCGATAAATACTAAGAAAAATCCATTTTTTGCAAATTCAATTCTTACATTTTTATAAAAAAAGTGCTATAATTAAATAGGATTTGGGTCCGAAAGGATGATTGTGAATGTTTGAAATTGGTGCATATGTTGTGTATGGTAGCACGGGTATTTGTAAGATTGAAGATATTACTACTCTGGATATGTCCGGAGCTAATAGTGAGAGATTGTATTATGTAATGACATCAGTTCGTAATAATGGTAACAGAGTATTTCTTCCGGTGGATAATACCAAGGTTGTACTTAGACCTGTTATGGATGAGCAGTCAGCTAATGAGCTCATTGGAAAAATAGACGATATTCCTGAAATTGTTGCTGATAATGACAAGGTTCGTGAGGAACAATATAAGGAATTTTCCAAGGGATGTGATTGCGAGAAATGGATTGCAATTATTAAGACAGTTGCAACCCGTAAGAAAGAGCGTCTGGCTCAGGGTAAGAAGGTTACCGCTACCGATGAGAGGTATTTTCGTCTGGCAGGTGAACACTTGTATAGCGAGTTAGCTTTTGTTCTTGGGAAGGAAATCTCTGAGATAGAGACTTTAATCAATGACAGGATTACAATATAATATGAGGTGCGACTATGCTTGAAAATAAATTAGGAATTACTTCTGCGCCAGAACTTGCTGAAGCTGAAGAAAAGATTAGTAAGAAAAAAGCAATCGACCTGTTTGAAAAAGGTATGCTTGAAGAGCTCGAAGCTGGAAAATTCGCATCGCTCAAAGCAATTCACAAACATCTTTTTGAGGATATTTACGACTTTGCTGGAAAAATCCGTACTGTTAATATTTCAAAAGGAAACTTCCGCTTTGCACCTCTGATGTACCTTGAAGCAGCACTTGAGAATATCGATAGAATGCCACAGTCTACTTTTGATGAGATTATAGAAAAATATGTTGAGATGAACATTGCGCATCCCTTCCGCGAGGGCAATGGCAGAAGTACACGCATCTGGCTTGACTGCATATTGAAGAAAGAAATCGGAAGGGTTGTTGACTGGAGCAAGGTGGATAAAGAAGATTATCTTCTTGCTATGGAACGTAGCCCCATTAAAGATATCGAAATTAAGCACATCTTAAAAGCTGCACTGACTGATGACATCAATAGCCGTGAAGTCTATATGAAAGGCATCGACCACAGCTACTACTATGAGGGTTATACGACTTTCAAGACAGAAGAATTGATTAATTAGTAACTCAATAACAATAAAGACATATACTGTACTCACGCTTTCGCCAGAGTACAGCATATGCCTTTTTTATTTCTCCTTAACTTTGATGACCACCATCGCTACCCCAAATATCGCCAGTGAAAATAACAACTGAATTAACATGGACTGATATGCGCCGGTGCTAAGTGAGCCGTTAAAATAAGCCAGTTCTTCGGTCACATTAATATACCAGTAAGCAGGCAGGCATTTTGAAGCGCTGACAACTCCATCAGGAAGAAGTGAACGTTGAACAAAAATACCGCACAAGAAGGACATTCCAAGTCCGATGATATTGGACCACATATTAAGCATCTGTGCTTTTTTGCAAATCTGGGCTACCATAAAGGTTATTGCCACAGCTACAACTAGAAATGCTACAGAATTTAATATATAGAACATAGTTCGTTCTGTAAAAAAGTCCTTTCTAAAGGCAATCATTGCAAAAACTATAATAACTGCAAATACAAATAAGGAATAAGTAATTGCCGCCAGAATAAGTGAGGTAGTTCTGTTAGCAAGGCTTTTTCCGGATATGCTGGTTCTTGCCTTTAACTGAGGTCTGTTCCATATGATGAGCATTGGACCTAAGCTGTTAATTAACATACACAAAATAATATATGGAAGATAGGTAAAATACAGTGAAACTGAATCGGTTTTGGTAATTTCGTTTTTGGCGTTGCCAAATTCTACTGAAGCCTCAATTTCAATAGTGTCACGGGTCAGCCCAATTGCTTCTGTAAGGTTGTATTCTGTGTCAAGATACCCCTTTAATGTACGAAGGTAAGTTTCTACCTGACCTGCAACAATAAAAGCGGAGTTTGAGGCAGGGTCTTCATAAGAGGTAAGCATTTCTTCAAAATTGCCATTAAGCACATTATCCATAAGCCCCTCTTCTAAAACTAAGATATAGGTAACATTTTTTGCATAAAGCTCATCCGCCCACACCTCTTTGTCATTACCGATATTTTTGATTGTATGATTCTCATTGAGGTAATCATATAAATCCTTGCTTAATTCAGAATTATCCCTGTCAATAACTGCAATATCAATTTTTTCTGCTTTAAAATCCAAAGCGCCTGCATCGGATTTGTTGGTTGCAGGAATTACAAAAGCAAGTACTGCATAAATTACCAGATATATAATGGTTGAGGAGAAAAAACGCAGTGAAATCTTAAAAAATGTCTTATAAACTTGCATAACTTTTCCTCCTTGTAAGTAATATTGCTGCCACTAAGCTTAAAACGCCAATGACTATCAAAGTAATAATATTAGTAAAATATCTGTCGTATGTGTCAAACATATTTAGTGCATAAAGTGAGTCCGAAATTAATGTAGCCGGATTTAATCTGTTAACAATCGGCACATAGTGCTCAATTAATATTTTCATATTTCCAACCATAAGCCCGGATAAAAAAGCGGAAATTAAGCTGTAAGCTACGAAAATAACGGTTTGTAAGGTCTCTTTTATCTTAGGAATTGAGCCCAGTAAAAGTCCGTTGGAAACTCCGGTAAAAGAACCTATTGCACAGGTAAGTGCCACATATCCGATTTTACCGCCAAAATCCATCTTCATAACAAAGAACATTACCAGAACAACAACTGCCATAATAATCAGATGAACAGTATAGGTTGCACACAGCTCTGCACATAACAGAAGTCCTCTTTTGGCGCCGGAAATGCTTTTTCTTAAGCCTTCCTTAGTGGAGTTTGCCATCTGCTGGATTGCACATCTGATGCCGTAGTAGCCACCACTTAAAGCAGCAAATGCAATAAGGGAAAAATAATATGACTCCATCGGGTCCATATTTCCGTTGGCAATACTGTCTTTTTTGATAAAAGTAATTTCTTCAGACAGAGAAGCAATTAACTGCTCAAGCATCTGGGGATTATCTTTGGCAACATTTTGTATTGCATCCATTTGCTGAAGGTACATATTGATAAAACTATGGAGCGCGGTCTGGTTAAGTCCTGTTTGCCCTACCACCAGAGAAACCTCTTTATTGGCTATGATGATGCCGTCGATTTTTTTATCATCTAATAATTCCTTGGCAGATTCGTAATTCGTCTCGGTGATTTTAAGAAAAGCCTCACCCTGGGAATCATCTGCTGCTATGGTAGTCAGTACTTCTTCTAAAAGCTCGTTTTCCTGCTCATACACAACTGCAACAGGAATGGAGTGGAAGGTCCATGCCTTGTCTGCAATTGCGGAAAAGGCAACCTGAAAGCATACAAACAGAAGAAGTGGAAAAATTAAACACCAGAAGAATTCTTCTTTTTCTCTGAAAAAACTTTTTAGTCTGTATTTGTATATATGTAAAAACATAGAAACCTCCTTAATCTCTTAACTCCTTGCCGGTAATCTCTAAGAATACGTCGTTTAAGGTTGGGAGCTTTGAATATACCTGACCAAATGGAATTTCTTTAGTTTTAAGGTAATCAAGAATATTAATCAGGTTGTGCTTACCGCCACAAAAAGCAATTGTAAGCTGATTGTTTTCATAAGTCGTTTTATATACATGATTGATAGCTTTGATTGCAGTAAGGGCATCATCCTGTAAAATTACATTTTCAATTACGATTGTTTCTGAATTCTTTATAAGTTTTTTCAATTCATCAGAGGTTCCCAAAGCAAGATTTTTGCCCTTATCCATAATTGCAATTCGGTTACATATCTGCTCAACCTCTTCCATATAGTGGGAGGTGTAGATGATTGTGGCGCCCTGCTCGTTTAGCTTTTGAATACCGCGAAGAATGTGGTTTCTGCTCTGTGGGTCAACAGCTACCGTTGGCTCATCCAGAATGATTAATTCTGGCTTATGTGCAATTCCACAGGCAATGTTAAGGCGTCTTAACAGACCACCGGAAAGTTTTTTAGGTCGGAATTTCTTGTAATCATTAAGCCCTACAAAATCAATAGCTTCCTCAACATACTTTTTTCTTAAAGCCTTATCGGTAATGTAAAGTCCACAGAAGTAATCGATATTTTCATACACTGTCAGTTCCTCAAAAACAGCAACGTCCTGCATTACCACACCGATTTTATTTTTGAGGTGGTAGCTGTCAGATTTCATCGACTCACCAAACACCTCGATATTTCCTTTGTCATATGTCAAAAGTGCAAGTATGCAGTTAATAGTTGTGGTCTTGCCACTTCCGTTAGGACCAAGAAGTCCAAAAATCTCGCCTTTTTGTATTTTCAGATTAAAATGGTCGAGAGCAATTAATTCCTTGTATCGTTTTACAAGATTTTCTACTTTAACAACTGTTTCGCTCATAGTCATCCTCATTTCTTTGTTTTAATGATTTTATTCTAATAAAAAAAATAATCAGAGGTAAGTGAAGGGAGTAATTAATTCTATATGACAAATGTCACATTTCAAGGTATAATATGAGCAGTAAATTTAAGGAGCAGGATTTTGAAGGGTTTAATTGACAGACTTTTTTTATTGTTAATAGGCATTGGTGCGGTGTATTTTTCTGATATGACAGTGATACAGACTGTTGCTGCTGTTTTAATAATGTTCGTATGTTTTTGTCTTGGTGAATTTTTTGAAGATAGAAAGGGCGAACTTATAATAGAAATAATGTATGGCCTTATCATTTTGTTATTTGATGGAGGAACACCAATTTTTCTGCTACTAATTTATGAAAGTGTTAGTGGGATTTTTAAGAAGAAGTACAAAAGTCTTCTGGTGCTTGGAGCGACAGCTGCTTTATATTGCATTCTTATGCTGACCGAACGAGAATATTATTTCTGGTATGTCCTCGCCGACAGACAGTGGATTATAGGGATGCTCATTTTTGGAGCGGTATTGGCAACATATCTTGCCTATAATACTGTTAAAGTTAATAGTTTGTGGCGTGAGAAGCTTCGCCTTAGAGATGATAGTGAAGAGGTTGTAAGGCTTGAAAGGTCCAGACGAGCTCTTATGGCACAGCAACAGGATAGTGAAATATCCATGGCAACCCTTAGGGAACGTAATCGTATCGCAAGGGAAATCCACGATAACGTGGGACATCTTCTCAGCCGTTGTATTTTGCAATTAGGAGCCATTGTAATGGTGCATAAGGGTGAACCTGTAGCGGAGGAATTAAAGCCTGTACAGGAGGGTCTTAATGAGTCTATGACCAGCATTCGTAACAGTGTGCATAATCTTCATAATGAAGCGTTAGATTTGAAAAAAACTATTAATAATTTAGCCAAGAATAATGAGCGCTTTACAACCACATTGGAGTATGATGTGGATGGGGAAATTTCCATGAAAATAAAGTACTGCATTATTGCAGTAATTACTGAAGGCTACCAGAATGCCAACAAGCATTCAAACGGAGATAAGGTGGACATTGTAGTCAGAGAGCATCCGGGAATGTATCAGCTTATTTTTCAGGATAATGGTATATGTAAGGGAGTAAAAGAAAGTGGAATTGGGCTCCACAATATGGAAGAGCGAGTCAGAGAGCTTGGTGGAACAATAAGCTTTTTGGCAGACAAGGGATTTAGAATATTTATTTCCATTCCTAAGGAGGTAGGATAATGCGAGTTATAATAACGGATGATGATGCCATAGTGGCGGCATCTCTTAAAATGATTTTGACTGCGGCTGGAGACATTGAAGTAGTAGCAGTTGGTAATGATGGCGAAGATGCGGTAAAACTGTATGATGAATACGAGCCAGATGTGCTTCTAACTGATATTCAGATGAAATCCGTTAGTGGACTTCTGGCAACTGCAAGAATTCTTGAAAAACATCCCGATGCAAAGGTTATTCTGCTGACAACTTTTCTTGATGACGAATATGTTCGCGAGGCAATTAAAATCGGAGCCAAGGGATACATACTAAAACAGGATTACGAAGGGATTGCAGCGGCAGTACGCTCTGTCTACTCCGGTCAGAATGTATATGGTGGGGACATTATAGGACGTCTCCCAAGTCTTTTGGAAGCCGAGCCTAACACAAGTGCCTTTACGGACCGTGGAATAACCGACAAGGAATACGAGATTGTTGAGCTGGTGGCAGAAGGCTTGTCTAACAAAGAAATAGCAGAGAAACTCTTTCTAAGTGATGGAACAGTAAGGAATTACTTAAGTAGCATTTTGGAGAAACTGGAGTTAAGGGACAGAACACAGTTGGCGGTGTATTATTACAAGAATAAGTGAGGAAATGTGAAAAGCGGTGGCGCGGTTGGGCAGTAGAAGCCAAAAAAGGTCAGAAAAGCCCAACGTGCGTGTCGCGATTGGGCAGAGGAAGCCAAAAAAAGGATTAAAAAGCCTAACGCTCCAGCCGCGGTTGGGCAGTAGAAGCCGAAAAAGGATTAAAAAGCCCAACGCGTCAGTCGCGATTGGGCAGAGGAAGCCGAAAAAGGATTAAAAAGCCCAACGCTCCAGTCGCGGTTGGGCAGTAGAAGCCGAAAAAGGATTAAAAAGCCCAACGCGCGTGTCGCGATTGGGCAGAGGAAGCCAAAAAAGGATTAAAAAGCCCAACGCGCGTGTCGCGAATGGGCAGAGGAAGCTAAAAAAGAGTAGCGGAAGCCTTCCGTCCGCCACAACGCAAAAAAACACATATATTTCCAAACGGCTTCTGTGCTCGCCGGCACTTGGCAGCTTTTGCTGCCTTAGTACCGTTGCGTAGCACAGGTAGCGAAAGCGGAAGTTTGGAAATATATGTGTTTTTGCTTTTTAATGGTGGAAAAGTCTAATGCCCGTAAAGCACATTGCCATTCCGTATTTATTACATGTCTCAATTACATTGTCATCTCTTACAGAGCCACCCGGCTGTGCGATATATTTAACGCCACTCTTATGTGCTCTTTCGATATTGTCACCAAATGGGAAGAAAGCATCTGAGCCAAGACATACATCCTGCATCTGGTCAAGCCATGCTCTTTTTTCCTCTCTTGTAAATTCTTCAGGTTTCTCGGTGAAGAATTTTTCCCAAGTACCGTCGGCAAGAACATCCATGCATTCATCACCCATGTATACATCGATGGTGTTGTCTCTGTCAGCACGTCCGATACCATCCTTAAACGGAAGGTTAAGAACCTTAGGACTCTGACGTAAGAACCAGTTATCAGCCTTCTGTCCTGCAAGTCTTGTACAGTGAATTCTTGACTGCTGTCCGGCACCGATACCGATTGCCTGTCCACCCTTAGCGTAGCATACAGAGTTAGACTGTGTATATTTAAGAGTAATCATTGCAATAGCAAGGTCGATTTTTGCCTGCTCAGGGATATCCTTATTGTCTGTAACAACATTAGCGAAAAGCTCGTCGTTAATTACAAGTTCATTTCTTCCCTGTTCAAAAGTAACGCCATATACATCCTTACGCTCAATTGGAGCAGGAACATAAGTTTCGTCAATCTTGATAACGCAGTAGTTACCTTTTTTCTTAGCGCTTAAGATTTCAAGTGCTTCCGGCTCGTATCCGGGAGCGATTACACCGTCTGAAACCTCTCTTTTAATGAGGTTAGCGGTTGCAACGTCACATACATCTGAAAGTGCGATAAAATCACCGAAAGAAGACATTCTGTCCGCACCTCTTGCTCTTGCGTAAGCGTTAGCAAGCGGAGTTAACTCACCCATGTCATCAACCCAGTAGATTTTTCGCTCAACCTCTGAAAGAGGAAGACCAACAGCAGCACCTGCAGGTGATACATGCTTAAAAGATGTTGCAGCAGGAAGTCCTGTAGCAATCTTTAATTCCTTAACAAGCTGCCATCCGTTGAAAGCATCAAGAAGGTTAATGTAACCAGGTCTTCCGTTAAGAATTTCGATTGGAAGCTCGCCGTCCTGCATATATACTCTGGATGGTTTCTGGTTAGGGTTACATCCGTATTTTAACTGAAATTCGTTCATCTTAAATCTCCTTATTTGTTCTTGTTGATAATAGTTGTCTCATATGTTCCATCAGCAATATTGATATATCTGATGAAAAGAGAAACCTTATTTTCTTCATTAAGGCTGTTCCATACAGTCTCTGTAAACTCTTCCATACTATCAGGAATCTCTACTAAAGTTGGCTCGCCCTCAAAGCTTGGAAGTGGATTGCCATCACCCATATATGTATGAATAAAATGTCCCTCACCTGCAACAGGATTCTCATAAGCAAAAGTATATCGATTGCAGCAAGAAGGGTCCCCATTGTTGCTCTTTAAAATAGACATTGCATAGTTATAGCTTCCGTTCTCAATATGAAGCACACTTGAAATTCTAGGTGTGTAGTTTGGAGCGTCCGGCTCAAATTCTCTTGTTCTTAAAGCCTGTTCAAAAGTGTACTGCTTATCCATTAATTCATAGATTGTATCAGTCTGGTCACCATTAGTTACGATTGTCTTATTACCAAGAACTCTTACAGGTGCATAGATAATAAGGCTTGGGTCTTCAAGCTTAGAAGGATCAAAAGCCTCTGTGCGGATTCCTTCTCCCTCTGTTACGAATACACGGTTACGGCTGTTTTCGCTTCTTCCCATGATAAAATAAGCGATTGCTGCATGCTTACCATCCGGTGTCTTACCTACAATAATTCCTCTTCCCGGATAAGATGTTGAGCTAAGCTCAGTTGCTAAGTTTTTTTTCTCCATTGTAAACCTCCATAAAATAATGAAAAAACCGCCCGGCTACCCCAAACGGTGCCCAGACGGTCGGCCTTAACTTCGTTACGCTCCCTGTGGTTAATTCCACTTCCGTCAGTTACGCAACTGCTAAACTAATTATTACAATAAAAAAATAAAAAAGCAAGCCTTAATTTACAATTTCCAAAAGTTCGTTAAAATCTCCTATTTCATATGTTGGAATAATGCCTGAATTGTTGATTTTGCCCGTAGGATTGTAGTAGCATGAATCCATTCCAATACTATTTGCACCGGCAATATCATTATGCAAGGAATCCCCCACCATAAGGCAATCGGAGGCTGTGGCATTCAGGGTATTAAGAATATGTATAAAATATTCTTGTTCCGGCTTAATATGTCCAATATTCTCAGATACAAAATAATGAGTTAAAAAATCTTTGTAAGCGGTTAATTTGTTAAGCTGTATATTCGTAAGTCCGTTAGTGGCGATGCAAAGGGTGTGACTTTTTGAAAGCTTATGGCAGATTTCAACTGAGCCCGGATTAGGGACTGAGCAGGCAGCCCACTGAATCTCATACCAATTGGCAAGCTCCTCTATAGATGAATTAAGCTTAAGGATTGCTTTGGAATTAACAGCAGCATTATGAATGTATTCACGATATAGCATGTGATAATTGGAAATAACGTATTGATTGTTCATATTTTCCATATCAAGAGAAAACCATGCATCATCATTAATGCGGTAATATGCATCAATATTTTCTTCGGTTACAGGGGTTTTATCCAATTCAAGAATACGACGGGACGCGGCTTTGAAGGATTCATCAAAGTTAACTAAAGTTCCATCAATATCCAGTAAAATGTATTTATATTTCAAAATTAATCACCTCTAGCCAAATTATAGATATAAATACTGAACAAATCAAGGTTATTTTACTTGCTATAAGACCCGTGTTTATTATATAATTTATGTTAGATTATGCAGAACGAGGAATGTCTATGAATATTTATACGCAAATTTGTGGAATAGTACTTTTGATAGTGTTATTAGTGCTATTTTCCACCAAGAGAGAAAAAGTATTTCTTAACACAGAAAAAATGTACCTTTTTATATTAATTGTTTCATTGTTTACCAATGCAATGGATATAGTATGTCAGTACCTGATGGATATTCCATCTGTGACAGTGCTACAAATGAGTATTGCGTGTAAGGTATATCAGATATTTATTATTCTGACATTATGTTGCGCAATGATGTATGTCAGCAGGGATATATATGTGGACAGGAAAAAATTTATTATGAGAAGCTGGTACTATATCATTTTTTTCTGCGTTGCTGCATTGGTTATTTCCATTCTACCGGAGGAAATGAGTACTGAGGCTGGCAAATTATATGCATATGGTCCGGGGGTATATGCTACATATGGATTTTCAGCAATTTATATGTTGGCAATAATTATCAGAGTTAATCTTAACAGAAGCAGAATGAATTCAGACAGAAGAGTTGCTGTTAATATGTGGATGGCATTATGGGCTGCTGCTGCATTGGTCGAGTTTGTAATTCCTGAATATCTTGTTGTGAGCTTTGCTGGAAGTATAGGTGTAATGCTTTTGTATATTAAGCTTGAAAATCCGGGAATGAATATGGACAGACAGAGCGGAATGTATAATCAGAACGCTTTTATGGAATATATCCACCAGTTATATGGTTCCAAAAATAAATTCGTGATGATGGTGGTTGTTCCTTTAAGCTATGGCAACACCCTTTATGAACATGTGGTGGATATGACCAGAGTACAGGAAATTTTTAAAACAAAAAAGGCAATTTTGTTCCGTAAAACAGAGGATGAGATAGCTCTTGTTTTTAAAAATAAGGAAGAGGCTGCCCAGTGGTGGATTAAATATTCAGAGGATAATGCAGATAGTGAGGATCCGGATGTTAGTCTCATTAACAACGGGCTGTGGATATATGTTAAGGATTCTGAAATGTTTAATGATGCAGAGGATTTGATGTATTTTATCAAGTATGCCATTGCCAATAAGCATGACAAAATTGACTCTAAGGATAGAAATTTTATCTATGTTAATGAAGCAATGGTTGATGAGATGCATAAGGAAAAGCGTGCAGAGAAGATTCTGGACAAAGCTCTTAGAGAAGGCAGAGTTGAGGTGTATTACCAGCCAATTTATTCTGTGGAGAAACAGAAATTCGTTTCGGCAGAAGCACTTGTAAGAATAAGAGAGAAGGATGGAAGCATTGTTTCACCGGGAGTTTTTGTACCTGTTGCTGAGAAGAGTGGTAAAATTATTGAGCTTAGCAAAGAGGTTTTTAAACAGGTATGCCAGCTTATTAAAGACGGTGATATAACAAAGTATGGTCTGGAATATATTGAAGTAAATCTTTCTGTCGCCCAGTGTTCCGATGAAAATCTGGCAGAAAGCTATATATCAACCATGGAGAAATATGGTGTAGACCCTAAGCTGATTAATTTGGAAATCACAGAATCGGCATCTCTTAAGAGTAAGGAAATTCTTCTGGATAATATGAATAGACTTATAGAGTATGGTGTTAATTTTTCACTGGATGATTTTGGAACAGGTCAGTCTAATTTAAATTATATTGTGGATATGCCTGTTGGAATTGTTAAGTTTGACAAAGAGATGATAAGCTCATATTTTGATAACACCAAGGCTAAATATGTTATGGATGCAGCTATGCATATGATACATGGAATGGGGCTCAAGATTGTGTCAGAAGGAATTGAGACCAATGAGCAGTTCGGTAAGATGAAGGATTTGGGAATTTCCTATGTTCAAGGCTGCTATTTCTCAGAACCGTTAGATGAGAATGACTTTATACAATATATTAAGGAGCATAATATGGGAGCAGATAATGTATAAGAATTATATTTTTGATTTATATGGAACTTTAATTGATATTCGCACAGATGAATGGAGCGATAAGGTGTGGGATGAATATGCCCAGTGGCTTACCGAAAGAGGAATGGAGTACACCGGTGCAGAGGTTCACAAGCTGTATGGCACTATGGTGCAGAAGTTAAAAAGTGAGCCTGCCAAATTCAAAGTGCGGGAGATTGATGTTCTTCCGGTTTTTGAAGAAATATGCAGAAGCAAAAAAGCAGATGCTACCGACGAAGAGATTTGGGCAGCAGGAGAGAATTTTAGAATTATTTCAACAAGTTTTATTCAGCTGTATCCTAATACCAAGAAGGTTTTAGAAAGCCTTAAGGCAGCAGGTAAGAAAGTGTATCTTTTATCCAATGCCCAGAGAGTATTTACCTGGCAGGAGTTAGAGGGCACCGGAATTATAGATTATTTTGATGATATTTTTATCTCATCAGATAATGGTTGTAAGAAACCTGACCCGGAATTTTACAAAGCATTGATTGCCAAGCATAATCTCAAAGTCGAAGAGTGTGTAATGATTGGCAATGACAGTACTACAGATATTGCAGGAGCAACTGCTCTTGGAATGGACGGACTGTACGTTAAGACAGAGATTTCTCCGGAAAATGACCCATTGCCGGATTGCAAATATGCATTCGCAGATGGCGATATAGGACATGTTCTGGACATTATTAAATAGAATAATAGGAATGCAGTTTATGTATAACACAATTATTTTTGACTTGGATGGTACTCTTTTAAATACTTTAGAGGATTTATGTAACAGTACCAATTACGCATTAAATAAATATGGATTTAAGGAGCGCACTTTGGAAGAAGTGCGCACTTTTGTAGGAAGAGGTGCCGCGGTATTAATTCAAAAAGCACTTCCATCTGAGGTCTCACAGGAAATGTACGCACAGGTTCTTAGTACTTTTAAAGTGCATTACAGTGAGCATAGCAATGAGTTGACTGCGCCATATGAAGGTATAATGGATATGCTTTCTAAGGTGAAGCAGAAGGGTTATAAGACTGCGATTTTATCCAACAAACCACATAATGCCGTACAGGATTTACACAAGCTTTTCTTTGCTGAATATATTGATGTAGCTATGGGTGTTAAGGATGGAATTCCAACCAAACCTGATTCTGTAATGGTTAACAATGTTATGTCTGAGCTTGGCAGTAAGGCAGAACACACACTTTATGTGGGAGACTCAGAAGTGGATGTAATGACCGCTCATAATGCAGGGCTTAATATGATAACCTGCCTTTGGGGATTTAGAGATAAAACAGAATTGGAAGTGGCAGGAGCCGTAAATTTTATAAGTCACCCGGTGGAATTACTGGAATGGCTAGATTAGAAGAAAGAGGTAACTTAGGGTGAGGGATTTTTTACCTGTTAGCAAAAAAGATATGAAGGATAGAGGCTGGGATACGGTGGATTTTGCCTATGTTATTGGCGATGCCTATGTGGACCATTCTTCTTTTGGTCCGGCCATAATAAGCAGGGTTCTGGAATCCAGAGGTTTTAAAGTAGGAATCATTCCACAGCCTGACTGGAAAAATCCAGAATCCGTTAATGTATTTGGCAGACCGAGACTTGGTTTTCTTATAAGTGGCGGTAATATGGATTCCATGGTTAACCATTATACCGTATCGAAGAAAAGAAGGCATGAAGATGCCTATTCACCCGGTGGGGTTATGGGCAAACGCCCGGACCACGCAACGGTGGTGTATGGCAACTTAATTCGCCAGAAATATAAGGATGTTCCTATAATTATTGGCGGAATTGAAGCAAGTCTTCGTCGTCTGGCACATTATGATTACTGGTCAGACAGCTTGAAGCGTTCAATATTACTGGATTCTCAGGCGGATATAATTTCCTATGGTATGGGTGAGCATTCCATTGTGGAAATCGCAGAGGCTTTGGATTCAGGTCTTTTGGTGGAGCATATTACTTTTGTTCAGGGAACGGTGTATCGCACTAAGGAGCTGGAAAATGTATATGACTATGTTATGCTTCCAAGCTTTGATGAGTTAAAAAAAGACAAGCTTAATTATGCCAAAAGCTTTTATACACAATATCAGAATACGGACCCCTTTGTGGGCAAAAGACTTGTGGAGGCTTATGATAAGGGGATTTATGTGGTGCAAAATCCTGCATCCCTTCCACTTAGCCAGATAGAGATGGATGATGTGTATGCCCTGCCTTATATGAATACCTATCACCCGATGTACGAGAAGGATGGGGGAATTCCGGCGATTTCAGAGATTAAATTCAGCCTGACCTCCAACAGAGGCTGTTTTGGGTCATGTTCTTTTTGTGCACTTACCTTTCACCAGGGAAGAATTCTTCAGACCAGAAGCAAAGAATCCCTTGTTGAAGAAGCAGTTAAGATGACGGAGGATAAGGATTTTAAGGGATATATTCATGATGTTGGAGGACCTACGGCTAATTTTAGGCAGCCGGCGTGTGATAAGCAGCTTACTAAGGGAGCCTGTACCCACAGACAATGTCTGTTTCCTAAGCCATGTCCTAACCTTAAGGTGGACCACAGTGAATATATAGATATTTTAAGGACTCTTAGGAGTCTTCCTAAGGTAAAGAAGGTTTTTGTCCGCTCCGGAGTAAGATTTGATTATGCCTTAGCGGATAAAAAAGACACTTTTATTAAGGAACTTTGCAGGCATCACATAAGCGGGCAGCTTCGTGTTGCACCGGAGCATGTGTCTGATAATGTTTTAAGACTTATGGGTAAGCCTGATAACAAAATTTATGAGAAATTTGTGGATAAGTGTGCGGGAATTAACGAAGCATTGGGGAAAAAACAGTACCTTGTGCCGTATTTAATGTCCTCCCATCCGGGCTCCACACTTAAGGATGCAATTAAGCTTGCGGAATATATTAGGGATATTGGCTATATGCCAGAGCAGGTGCAGGACTTTTATCCAACACCTTCTACCATATCCACCTGTATGTATTACACAGGAGTTGACCCAAGAAATATGGAGCCGGTGTACACCGCACGTAACCCACATGAGAAGGCTATGCAGCGTGCACTAATTCAGTATCGTGACCCCAAAAACTACGAATTGGTTAAAGAGGCTCTTCTTAAGGAGCATAGAGGGGATTTAATCGGATTTGACAAAAAATGCCTCATTCCACCCCGTCAGATTAAGAAAAAACAGACAAGGAGAAAAAGTAAATGAACATAAAGGTTGTAAAACAGGAGATATCCAACAGTATTCAGGCATACCTTGCCAAGGATGAAAAGGGACAGTATCTTATCCCTACTACAAGACAACGCCCTATTCTCATGATTGGTGCGCCGGGTATTGGTAAAACTGCAATTATGGAGCAGATTGCACAGGAAAATAAGGTGGCGCTGGTGTCCTACACTATTACTCATCACACCAGAAACAGTGCCATTGGTATGCCACAGATTGTGGATATGCATTTTGACAGGGAAAGCTTCTCTGTTACTAAGTACACAATGAGTGAAATAATTTCCTCCATCTATCGTAAAATGAATGCCACCAACTTAAGCGAGGGTATTTTGTTTTTGGACGAAATTAACTGCGTGGATGAAAGCCTTGCGCCACAGATGTTACAGTTTTTGCAGTGCAAAACCTTCGGTAATTACAGAGTGCCGGATGGCTGGGTAATTGTTGTTGCAGGTAATCCGAAGGAATATAACAGCTCTGTAAGAGAGTTTGATATTGCCACTTTGGACAGAATGAAAAAGATGGAAGTTGAGCCTGATTTTGCAGTGTGGCTTGAGTATGCATGGAAGGCAAGAGTTAACAGCACTATTTTGTCCTATCTGTACAATAACAGAGATAATTTTTTCAAAATAACAATTACTCCTGAGAAAAAGAGCTTTGTTACTGCCAGAGCATGGGAAGATTTGTCTGATATGCTTAAGGCATATGAAAGACTTGGTTATGAAGTTACAGTGGATTTAATTAAGGAGTATGTTCAGGATAGTGAAGTGGCTGAGGATTTTTGCAAATACTATCATGCAGTTAACAGTGTTGAAATAAGCATCGAAAGTGAACAGGATCAGGTGGCTGCTTTTAAGACAATGCAGGATACCTATGAGCCATATATGAAGGTTGCCCAGGTTATTGACAAAATTCATGAGGTTGCAGAGAAAATCTATCACTGCGATTATGAAAGACATTTTGCCAGAAGTGTTCTTAATATGACCAATGACATATTTGAAATTTATCGAAGAAATATGACCGACTTTAGATATGACACATATTCGGTTGCAGAGGTAAAGCGTCAGAAGGTTACTGTCCATGAAGAGACTAATTTTCTTACGGAAAATCAAATGGCAGCCTTGAAAAATGCCATTAAATTCGTGGATGATATTGCAGTAAAGCATGCACGAGGCATGGATGAAGCGTTGTATGCAGACGAGATGCAGACAAATGTGTCTAAGGAATTTGAACACATTATTCCACATTATGAAAAAGTTCTTCTGGATACCAGAACTGCAATTGGTGAGGCATGGGATTTTGCCAAGCGAGTTTATGATGAGGAAGCCTATGCGGTATTTGAAAAAGAAATGGCATCCAATTACCATATCAGAACCTTTGGTGATTGGGCCAATGAGCCTTTAATGGATTGTGAGATCGTTTCATGCGAATAGACTTAAAGATTTGCGCTCTCTGCCCAAGAGAGTGCAAGGTGGATAGAAGCAAGGCAACGGGCTATTGTGGCAGCCTTGAGACAATTAAGGTGGCAAGAGCGGCATTGCATATGTGGGAGGAGCCTTGTATTTCGGGAGAAAAAGGTTCCGGAACAGTATTTTTTAGTGGCTGTCCACTTCATTGTGTGTATTGCCAGAATCGTGCAATTGCCGGTGGAGGAGTTGGGAAGGAGCTTTCTATATCTGAGCTTTCAGAGGTTTTTCTAAAGCTCCAAAAAGAAGGTGCCAATAACATTAATCTGGTTACTACAACCCACTACATACCCCAGATTGCCCAGGCTCTTAATCTAGCCAAAAACAACGGGCTTAGCATACCTATTGTGTACAACACAGGAAGTTATGAAAAAGTAGAAAGCCTTCGTAAGCTTCGGGGACTTGTGGACATATATCTTCCGGATTGCAAATATTTTTCTTCTGAAATAGGGGCAAAATATTCTAATGCGCCGGATTATTATGAGGTGGCAATGGCAGCCATCAAAGAGATGTATGAGCAGGTTGGAGAACCTTGTTTTAATGAAGACGGAATTATGACAAAAGGAGTAATAGTCAGGCATCTGTTGCTCCCGGGATTATTGGAGGACTCCAAGAAGATAATTAAGGCTTTATATGAACAATATGGAGATTCCATCTATCTAAGCATTATGAACCAATACACCCCAATGCCCGGTATCGAGACAAAATATCCGGAGCTTGGCATGAAGGTTACAGACGAGGAGTACGAAGCGTTAGTGGATTACGCCATTGAAATCGGAGTTGAAAATGGTTTTATACAGGAGGGAGAAACTGCCACAGAGAGTTTTATCCCGGATTTTTACGAGGAATGGTAAGGTGAATGACTATGGTAAATTGTAAATACAGAGACCGTTGCGGCGGATGTGCATATATGGGAATGGAATATAGTAAGCAGCTTCAGGAAAAGCAGAAGCTTGTCACTAAGCTTATCCGTCCCTTTGGCCCGGTAAAAAACATAATCGGCATGGAGAATCCTTACAACTACCGTAATAAGGTACATGGGGTAGTTGCTCAGGACAAAAATGGTACAATTTTTGCCGGCACCTACGAGGAAAAAAGTCACAGAGTCGTAAGAATGGATTCTTGTCTTCTGGATAACAAAAAAGCTGATGAAATAATAAATACGATAACGAGACTTGCCAAATCCTTTAAATTCAGAGCTTACAACGAGGATACCAGGCGTGGCTTTTTGCGCCATATTTTAATTCGTAGCGCCCATGCGACAGGAGAAATTCTGGTGACACTTGTGGTGGCTGAGCCTATATTCCCATCCAAAAACAATTTTGTCAAGGCGCTTACTAAGGAGCACCCGGAAATTAAAACCATTGTAATGAATGTTAACAATAGAAGTACCAGCATGGTTCTTGGAGAACGTGAGGAAGTAATCTACGGCAAGGGCTACATCACTGATAAGCTTTGCGGTAAAACTTTTAAGATTTCTTCAAAGTCCTTTTATCAGGTAAACTCTGTCCAGACAGAGATTCTGTACCAAAAAGCCATTGAATACGCCGGACTTACCGGCAAGGAGCGCATACTGGACGCCTACAGTGGCATAGGCACAATCGGAATTATTGCTTCTGACAAAGCGGCAGAGGTAATCGGCGTGGAGCTTAACAAGGACGCGGTTAACGACGCCAAGGAAAATCTTCGCCTTAATAATTGCAAAAAGGTGCGCTATTTCCTTGCGGACGCAGGAGAATTTATGCAGCAGGAGGCTATGCACAAGGTTCCATATGATGTGGTATTTATGGACCCGCCAAGAGCCGGAAGTGACGTAAAATTCATTAATTCTGTTGCCAAGCTCGCTCCGAAAAAAGTGGTGTACATAAGCTGCAACCCTGAGACACTTTCGCGGGATTTGAAGCTGTTTAAGAAGAAGGGGTACGTGATGAAGGAATGTACGCCGGTGGATATGTTCCCGTGGGCGGGACATTGTGAATGCGTGTGCAGTTTGGAGATGGTTGGGAACCGCACTTGATGGCAAGAAAGAGGGAATAGTTTGTGTGAAAGATCATAATAATAGTGAGATTTTGATTTATCAGTCAGAAAATGGAGTGACTAAGATTGATGTTACCTTTATGTTATGAAGAAGGTGAATTAGAAGAAGAGGCAACCTGTCGGAAATGATTATTTCTCTTGGATATAGAATAAAGTCTATCATAGCTACAAATTTTAGGCGTTGGGCAACGGAACGCATAAAAGAATATATGATAAAAGGTTTCACGATGGATGATGAACGCCTAAAAAACTAGGCGGGGGAGGATAGTTTAAGGAACTTCTTTTTTTTCGAAAAAATTTAACGAAATCGAATAGAAGAAAAATGCTTATTGACCAACTATCACTACAGTGATACAATTAATATGTAATAAGTGGAGGTAGTAATGGGTAAAATAATTACGATATACCACGGCTCTGATAAAATTGTGGAACAGCCGATTTTTGGTGAAGGAAAAAAGAATAATGACTTTGGACTTGGGTTTTATTGTACTACAAGTGAAGAACTAGCAAAAGAATGGGCGGTATCATCTTTGCGAGACGGTTTTTCTAATCGTTATACAATAGATATTGAACATTTAAATGTTTTGAATTTGAATAGCCCTAATTACACTATACTAAATTGGATAGCCGTTTTGGTTGAGCATCGTCTGTTTTCTATAAAAACACCTATTGCAAGGAGAGCTAAAAGGTATTTGATTGATAACTTCAGTGTCAATGTTAATGCTTTTGATTTGATTACAGGTTATCGTGCGGATGATTCCTATTTCGACTATGCAGAGTCTTTCCTTAACAATGGTATTTCGGTAGAACAGTTGGCACGCGCAATGCGACTTGGAAAATTAGGTGAACAAATCGTTATTAAGTCAAAATATGCCTTTTCTATGCTGGAATACGAGGGGTTTGATGTTGCAGCAAAAGACCAATATTATATTTTACGTAGGTCTCGAGATGATGAAGCAAATCAGCTTTATTTTGAAATGCTTGAGGAAGAGAGTGATGGGCTGTATATTCAGGATATTATGAGAGGAGGCATTAAAAACGATGATCCACGCATACCAAGAAATATATCTGAGTAAAGCACAGTCGGTACTTGGAGATGCCTTTGATTATGCGGTTAATACTTGTGGAATTACCGGTAACGATTTCGTGAAACTTTTTATTGCAAGTTCTGTAAGTAAACGAATGGAAAATGGCGAACCTGCTTGTCTTGTAGGAAAAAGTGGTATTGAAATTGTGGTAGAAATTGTTGCAGAAACAAAAAAACAGGAACTTCAAATAGAGCATCAGGAGCATTTCGGACGATCTAAGGAATATTGGATAGGGTGGGCAGTTGCTTATTACCAGTGGTATTCGAATAG
>CAZNUK010000020.1:11570-32127 GCA_964576255.1 uncultured Butyrivibrio sp. | reverse complement strand
GGATGTTACTACATCTGGAAAATCTATGGAAGAGACAGTTCCTAAGGTAAAGGGTGCAGCTGATGTTGAAATTGTTGGCCTTATGGTTTCTTTAAATAGAATGGAAAGAGGACTTTCATCTAATAAGAGTGCACTTGACGAAGTTAAAGAAAAATATGGATTTGATGCAAATGCCATTGTTACAATGGATGAAGTTGTTGAACATCTTTATAACAAAGAATGTAACGGTAAGGTTGTAATCGATGACACTATTAAGGCTGCAATTGATGATTACTATGTGCAGTATGGTGCAGAAAAATAATATGACTTCCAAAAAACTTATTTTCAAAATAATGGGAACACTGTTATTTGCAATATATGGTTTTGTATTGATATATTTTTTGTTTTTTTCAGAGGAAATGGGACGCAGTGCCGGAAGGGAATACAGTCTTAACCTGATTCCGTTTAAGGAAATCAAGCGTTTTATTACAAGGAGTGATGTATTAGGAGTCAGAGCGGTATGGATTAATATAGGCGGCAATATAGCTGCGTTTATTCCATTTGGCTTGTTTGTAGCACCACTTGCAGGATTGTATGCCCCGCCAAAGTCTGGTTTGTTGGAGCAATTTATTAAGGTTGTGATTATGACTTTTAATATTTCTTTGATCGTTGAACTGGCACAGCTCATTTCTAAAGTAGGAAGCTTTGATGTTGATGATTTGATTCTTAACACGTTAGGTGGAATTATCGGTGCGGGCATATATGTACTATATCGTCTGGCAGAAAGGAAGAGAACCCATGGCAAAGCATAAATATAAATTTTCCACCAAGAAGCATAGTGTAGGCGGTGTTTTTTCAACTGTTATGTTTGTGGGTGCTTTAATTTTGCTTATATGGGCAATTAATGTGTCCTTTCAGGCACAGGGCAAGGGAGATACAGTTGTGGGAGAAATTGCTCTTACATCCTTTGCAGTTGCAATTTTTGGTATGATAATAGGACTTTTGAGTTATAAGGAGTCCGACAGATATTATACCTTTTCATTCATAGGTGCCTTATTGAATGGCATTATGAGTATTATAATGTTTATGTTATTTATTGTTGGTTTATAAAATGTACTATAGAAGGAGATTTTTAAAATGGCAAAAGTAGGAATTGTAATGGGCAGTGACTCAGATTTAGGAGTAATGAGTAAGGCTGCAGAAATGCTTGAGAAGTTTGGTATTGAGTATGAGATGACAGTTATTTCAGCTCATAGAATGCCTGACGTGTTTTTTGACTATGCTAATTCGGCAGAAGAAAAAGGAATTAAGGTAATTATTGCAGGAGCAGGCGGAGCAGCTCACCTTCCTGGAATGTGCGCAGCAATTTTCCCAATGCCTGTAGTTGGTGTACCTATTCATACCAAAGCACTTGGTGGAGTTGATTCTTTATATTCAATTGTGCAGATGCCTAGCGGAATTCCTGTTGCAACAGTTGCAATTGATGGTGGAGCTAATGCAGGTATTATGGCAGCCAAGATTTTAGCTGTGGGTGATGATGAGCTTCTTAACAAAATTAAAGCATACAAAGAAGAATTAAAAGCCGGCGTTATGAAGAAAAAAGATAAGATTGAGAACGTTGGTTACAAAAAATACATGGAGGAAATGTAAAATGGATTACAAGAAAGCCGGAGTTGATATTGAAGCAGGATATAAGTCAGTTGAACTTATGAAGGAATATGTTAAGGGTACTATGAGACCTGAGGTAATGGGAGGTCTTGGTGGATTTTCAGGAGCTTTCTCTATGAACGCAATTAAGGATATGGAGAATCCTGTTTTGTTATCAGGAACTGATGGATGTGGAACCAAGGTTAAGCTTGCTTTTATTATGGACAAGCATGACACAATTGGTATTGATGCAGTTGCTATGTGTGTTAATGACGTAGCATGTGCAGGAGGAGAGCCATTATTTTTCCTTGATTACATTGCATGTGGTAAGAACTACCCTGAAAAGATTGCAACAATTGTTAAGGGTGTTGCAGAGGGCTGTAAAATGGCAGGAGCTGCCCTTATTGGTGGTGAGACTGCTGAGCATCCGGGACTTATGCCTGAGGATGAATACGACCTTGCCGGATTTGCAGTAGGTGTAGTTGATGAAAAGGACCTTATTACAGGTAAGGATATTGCTGACGGAGATGTACTTGTTGGAATCAAATCATCAGGTGTTCATAGCAATGGTTTTTCACTTGTTCGTAAGGTGTTCAATATGGATAAAGAGACACTTGATACATATTATGATTCACTTGGAAAAACTCTTGGTGAGGCACTTTTAGAGCCAACAAGAATCTATGTTAAGGCACTTAAATCAGTTAAGGATGCAGGTGTTACAATCAAGGGCTGTAGCCATATCACAGGTGGTGGTTTCTATGAGAATATTCCTAGAATGCTTCCTGATGGAATTAGAGCAGAAGTTAAGAAAGATAGCTATGAGCTTCCTGAACTTTTCAAGATGTTAGCAAAAGAAGGCGACATTGCAGAAGAGATGATGTATAACACCTTTAACATGGGTGTAGGTATGTGTCTTGCTGTTCGTCCAGAGGATGCAGATAAGACTGTTGAAGCAATTAACGCTGCCGGCGAAGAAGCTTTTATTCTTGGTAAGACAGTTGCAGGAGAAAAGGGCGTAACAATATGTTAAAAATCGTAGTTTTGGTGTCCGGTGGCGGCACTAATCTTCAGGCAATAATAGATGCAATCGATAACGGAACTATTAAGAATGCTTCAATTGAAGCTGTTATCAGTAATAATGCAGGAGCGTATGCGTTAACCAGAGCGACTAAGCATGGAATTGCTGCAGAATGTATTTCTCCAAAAAGTTATGAGACAAGGGATGTATTTAACGAAGAACTTTTAAATGGTGTTGCTAAATACAATCCTGATTTAATTGTTCTTGCAGGATTTTTGGTGGCAATTCCACCGGCAATGGTAGCAGCATATCCTAATAAGATTATTAATATTCATCCATCACTTATTCCTTCTTTCTGTGGAAAAGGCTTCTATGGACTTAAGGTTCATGAGGCAGCTTTGGAAAGAGGAGTTAAAGTAACAGGTGCTACAGTTCATTATGTAGATGAAGGAACGGATACCGGTAAAATCATTCTTCAGAAGCCTGTAATGGTGGAAGAGGGAGATACTCCGGAGATTCTTCAAAAAAGAGTAATGGAGCAGGCGGAATGGATTATCCTGCCACAGGCAATTGATAGCATTGCCAACAATGGAATATAGAAGGAGAATTTTATGAAAGTACTTATCGTAGGAAGCGGTGGACGTGAGCATGCAATTGCATATGCCTGCTCAAAAAGCCCACAGGTAGATAAAATATATTGTGCTCCGGGGAATGCCGGAATTGGTCAGATTGCGGAGTGCGTACCTATCGCAGCTATGGAATTTGACAAGCTTGTGGCTTTTGCGAAGGAAAAAGCCATTGATTTAACTGTAATCGGAATGGATGACCCATTAGTTGGTGGTGTTGTAGATGTATTCGAGGCAGAAGGCTTAAGAGTATTCGGACCACGTAAGAATGCGGCAATCCTTGAAGGCTCCAAGGCTTTTTCTAAGGATTTAATGAAAAAATACAATATTCCGACAGCTACATATGAGACCTTCAACAGTCCTGAGGCCGCTATGGAATACCTTAAGACAGCTGAACTTCCAATCGTTCTTAAAGCGGATGGACTTGCTCTTGGTAAAGGTGTTTTAATCTGTAACACCAGAGAAGAAGCAATGGAGGGCGTGAAGACTCTTATGCTTGATAAGCAGTTTGGTTCTGCAGGTGATAGAATCGTAATTGAAGAATTTATGACCGGCAGAGAGGTTTCAGTGTTATCCTTTGTGGATGGTAATACAATTAAGATTATGTCCTCAGCACAGGACCATAAGCGTGCCAAGGATGGGGACCAGGGACTTAACACCGGAGGAATGGGTAATTTCTCACCAAGCCCGTTCTATACAGAAGAGGTTGATGAATTCTGTAAAAAACACATCTATCAGGCAACTGTTGATGCTATGAAGGCAGAAGGAAGAGATTTTAAGGGTGTTATTTTCTTCGGCTTAATGCTCACTCCAAAGGGACCTAAGGTTCTTGAGTATAATGCAAGATTTGGAGACCCTGAAGCTCAGGTAGTTCTTCCAAGACTTAAAAATGACATTATTGACGTATTTAATGCTTGTATTGACGGAACACTTAATGAATTAGACCTTCAGTTTGAGGATAATGCCTGTGTTTGCGTAGTTCTTGCATCTGACGGATACCCTCTTGCATACGAGAAGGGCAAATTAATCAAAGGTCTTGAGAATTTTGATGGCAAGGAAGGCTATTACTGCTTCCATGCCGGAACCAAGCTTACAGATGAAGGCATTGTTACCAACGGAGGACGTGTTCTTGGCATTACAGCAACAGGTGCTACTCTTAAGGAAGCAAGAGCTAATGCTTATGAGGCAACCAAATGGGTAGAGTTTGATAACAAATATATGCGTACCGATATTGGGAAGGCTATTGATGAGGCTTAGATTTTCACAGAAAAATCATGAATAGTAATATATGGAATTGCAGTCATAAGGTTGACCTTTTGGCTGCTTTTTTTTATAATAGACCTGTTGAGAATAACAAAGGAAGAGAAAGATGGCATATTTAAATAAACACACCATAATAAAAAGAATAATGTGTCTGTTAATGGCGTTGATTATTGTATTGTCAATGACTCCCGCTTTTGTTTCGAATGTATCTGCGGAGGATTTGGCTTTTGAACAATCAATTTCGGAATTTCCGGAATCCTACAAGGTGCTTTTAAGACAGCTTCATGAAGCTCATCCGAGCTGGAAGTTTGTGGCATTTAATACCGGTCTTGATTGGGATGTGGTAATAGAGAATCAGATGAAATTAAGCCGTAACGTTGTTCCTAACGGAACTATGGGAATTAATGGCAAATGGTTCAAGACACCTACATCATGGAAAAGTACAGTTTTGGCAGGTGCTTATAACTGGTCAGCTAACCAATGGGTTGAGTTGGTGGGAGGAAACTGGGTTCAGGCTTCAGAGGAAGCAGTGGAATATGTTATGGACCCACGTAACTGGCTTACAGAAGAGAATATTTTTTCTTTTGAACAATTAGGATATAATGAGAATTATCATACATATGAGTTGTTGAAGAGTATGATGGAGAACACCTTTATGGATTGCGATTATGCCATAGTTGGAGGTTCCGGTGGTAAGAACTACGGACAAGTTCTTATGGAGGCCGGACAGAGCGTGGGAGTAAGTCCCATACATTTATGTGCCCGCCTTTTACAGGAAAAGGGCAAGGGTGTATATGATGAGGCTACAGGTAAGTATGTTTTGAAGGATACGCTTGCAACCGGACAGGTCGGAACGGATGGAGTGACATATTATAACTTTTTCAATATTCAGGCAAATGGTAGTACAGAAGAACAGGTTCTTGCTAATGGACTTAAGGAGGCTCAGACAAGGGGCTGGGATAGTCAGTACAAGTCTATTTTGGGCGGAGCAGAACTGGTATCCAATAATTACATAAAAATTGGACAGGATACCTTGTATTTTCAGAAATTCAGCGTAGTTAATCCGGCTTATTATTACTGGAAACAGTATATGCAGAATCTTTTGGCTCCGATTAACGAAGGCTATAATACACGACTTACATATGTAAATAACGAGATTTTAGATGCTCCTTTTGTATTTAGAATTCCTATTTACAATAATATGCCGGAGACGGCTTGTCCGGAACCGACACCTAAGGATTCCACGGCTAATCCGAACTATAAGCTTAAGGGAATAACTGTTAATGGAACTACAATAGAAGGTCAGAGTACAACCCATAGTCTGACACCAAGCTTTAGTATGGACACGGACAGTTATTCGATTATCGTTCCATATGATGTACAAAAGATTACTGTGGGAGCAACTGCCATAGCAAGTACAACCTCTACTATAAAAGGAACGGGAGAGTACAATCTGACAGTTGGTAAAAATGTAATTAATGTAGTGTGTACATCGGAGTACGGCACCTCCAAAACATATACGGTTAATGTAACCCGTAGCGAAGGTAGTACATATTTAACGGCTTTAAGTACCTCGTCAGGTAATTTTAAGGAAGCCTTTGATAAGTTAAAATATGACTATACAATGACAGTTGACAATACTGTGGAGACCTTGGATGTGTTCTACGCAACTGAATCCACTATAGCGGCAGTTGAGTATAGAAATGGTGAGACTGTAATTCCTTGTGTAGATGGCAAGATTACGGCAATTCCTCTGGTTGAAGGATTGAATACAATATGTATTGATATTTATCCGTCAGAAACGGATAGAACAATGAAAAAGACCTACACAATTAAGGTGGTCAAATATACAGAAACAACTCTTAATCATAAGGATTTACAGTTGAATACAGAGACCTCGGTGCTTAATGGTTTTACACTTGGTGAAACAGTTGAAAGTGCATTAACTAAGGTTGAAGTGTTTAACGGAACAGCTCAGATAAGAGATTCTAAGGGTAATGTGAAAGCTAATGACAGTGTTATTGCCACGGGAGATGTATTGTGGGTTGTTGATAACAATGGATATGATTTCAAAAGCTACACAATCTTATTGTATGGTGATGTAAATGGCGATGGTAAGATTGATTTGTTTGATTTTGCTTACGTTAAAAAGGTTATTCTTGAAGGTACTGGTCTGACAGGTGTATATCTTGAAGCCGGAGATGCTTATGAGGCATCTGAGGGAATTAACCTCTTCGATTTTGCAGTAATTAAGAAATATATTCTTGAGAAAACAGAGATTCCTCAGTTGAGAGAAAGTGAGGTGACGAATAATGAGACCGCTTCATAAAAAAATTATATCAGTATTGCTTGTATTTGTGACGGCAGTATCCTTATTATTTGTTTCGGGTAGTAGTAATGTATGGGCAGCAGGGGAGACTATGACGGTAACCACAAGTGCTTCTGAAGTTATTATTGACCAGGAGGTTACGGTTACAATTACTCTTAATTGTCCGACAGGTTTGTATGCGGCAATGTTTAACCTTAATTATGATGCCACTATGTTTACTTATGTAAGTGGCGATGCAGGTGGAACATCATATTCAGGACTTATTCCGCTTAACTATATGGATAGTGCAGTACCAACCACATATTCATGGACACTTAAATTTAAAGCAGTTAAGACGGGTACATCTGATTTTTCAATTCAGGGAGATACCTTTATTGATAAGAATGTTGAAGGATTTACCCCTGCTTACACCAATGCCAGTGTAAAAGTCTGGGCACAGGGTTCAGATGATGCAACACTTAGTACCTTGCAGGTTGCAGGTTTTACCCTTCAGCCGGCATTTGGTAAGTGGACTACTGAATATATTGTATATGTTGATTCTAATACTACAGCTGTAGATATTGTGGCACAGGCTACTCAGGCAGCTCAGGGAGGTCGTGTTGAGATTTCTGGTAACACTACTAATCTGGCATTCGGAAGTAACTTTGTTACAATTAAGTCATATGCTCCTAATGGTAAGGTTATAACTTACAACGTTAATATTTGCAGACTTGACCCACCAACGGAGCCACCAACAACGGAGCCACCAACCGAGCCACCAGCATGGTCAGAGGTTGTTGTTGATGGTAATTCCTATAACATTAGTTCGGATTTTACAGTTGACCAGATTCCAACAGGTTTTGTATCAACTCTGTATGATTATAAGGGTAATGAGACTCTGGGAGTGGTTAATAATACTCTTGGACTTGATTTGTTATATCTTGTGGATGGAGAGCAAAACGGCACTTTCTTTATATATGATAAAGTGGCGGACAGCTTTTATCCATATATAGTTATATATTCACTGGATAACAGTTATGTTGTTCTTCCGACTGGTTTGGCAGAGAACACTCCGGCAAGCGGTAAGGAAAGTACATTTACTATCGGAGAACAGCAGATAAAAGGCTTGGTCGATGAAGAAGATGGTGATTTTTCATATTTTTACGGAGTGAACCAGAATGGTGAGTATGGCTGGTATTGTTACGATTCTGTTGAGGGTACAATTCAGAGATTTCATAAGGTAGCGATTAAGACTCCTGCTGACAATGAGGAAACCACTACTGAGCCGGATTCTTTGGAAGAAAGTCAGGAGCCTGATACGGATAATAAATATGCTTCTGAAAATGAGTCCCTTCTGGCAGAAAATAACGGACTCATTAAGATACGAAATATCTTTTTTGCAGTAGCATTGGCACTTTTGTGTATTTTAATTGGACTTGTGGTATTTTTAATAGCTCATAAATCAGAGGAGAAGCATGCAACAAATGAAAATGTTGATTATGTCAAAATGGAAAAAGAAATAGAAAACTCTGAGGAAAAAGAACAGGAAAATAACATGGAAGATACTGGCGATGCAGATGTTGAATCCGTCTATGACGAGGCAATTTCAATGCAGCTGGCAGCATCGAAAGAACATTTAGAAACAGAAGATGTGGATGAAGCAGAAGAGTTGTTAAGCGATGAAGAGGATGAAGAAATTGAGAGAATGCTAGAGGAAGAGGATTTGGAGGATACTGAACTTACGGATACGATGGAGATGGAACCGGTAGTAGTTCAGGAAGCACCTTCTGATGAGCTTGCGGCTAAGAAGAATGAAGAAGATTCAGAACAGCCCGAAATAATATCTCTTGATGACGAAGAATTGTTATAAAAGTGTGAAATAATAAGTGTGAGATATGCAGGTTATTGCATTTCTCACACTTATTTGTTATACTAGATGTATAACAAAAGAGGTGATTCCTATGTTGTATAGTATTAATTTTGAAAGTGATGAAGCTATATATATTCAGCTTTGTAATCAGATTGTGTATCATATCGCCACCAGACAGCTTAAGGCAGGGGAAAGTCTGCCCTCGGTCAGACAATTGGCAGACATTATTGGAATTAATATGCATACTGTTAATAAGGCATATGGAATTTTAAGAGAGCAGGGCTATATAACTTTGGATAAACATCATGGAGCGGTGATTGCTGTTGATATGGATAAGCTTCTGGGAATGAAGGAATTGTCAGATAGTTTAAGAGGAGTTATTGCCAGAGCTATGTGCCGTAACATACAGCCAGATGAAATACACATGTTGGTAGATGATATAATTAGAGAGTTTTTAGAGTAGACATCCCGTAAAATGTAGGAAGGAGGATATATGGATGCTATGTGAAAAATGTGAGAAAAATCAAGCAACCTTTCATTATACGGAAGTGGTTAACGGAGTAAAGAATGAGCATCATTTATGTAGTGAATGTGCTGCTAATACAGATATAAGCTACTATTCCACAATATTTGATAATGACCAGTTTGGAAAATTATTATCGGGTATTCTTGGAGGACAAAATATTTTTAAGGGAATGGAAGAAAGAGACCCTGCCAAAAGTGTGCAATGTCCAAAATGTAAGATGACATATGGAGAATTTATTGCTAATTCCAGTTTTGGGTGCGGGGACTGTTATGACGTGTTTGGACCGTTGATTTCTACTAATATTAAGAAAATTCAAGGCAGCGATACTCATATTGGTAAGAAACCTATGCTATATGCCGGCAATGAATTTAAAAATAATATTGCCATTAAGGACTCGGAAAAAAGAGATTTAAACAAAGAAATTGACTACTACAGTAAATTACTTAAGGAAGCTGTGGCTGTGGAGGATTTTATAGAAGCGGCAAGACTTAGGGATTTGATTACTGAATTGAAGGGGCAGGTGAAGTAGTATGAAATGGTATGAAAAATCAGCCAAAAATGATGATGTGGTGATTTCGGGCAGAGTTCGTCTTGCAAGAAATTTTGCGGATTATTGTTTTATGGATAGGCTTAATGCAGAAGATGCGAATAAGCTGGTTGATGATGTTGCAGAGAAGTTTGGACAGGATTTTCCTACAGAATACAGCTGCATATATATGAATAACTGCAATGATAAGAAGAAAAAAGCTCTTAGGGAGAAGAGACAGATTAATAAATCGCTTCTTACCCGAAAAAACAGTGGGGTACTGGTATCCAGGGATGAATCGGTATCTATTATGCTTAACGCCGAGGACCATGTGCGGATACAGGTGCTTTCCAATGGAATGAACCTTCCGGCGGCGTTTAAAAAGGCTAATGAAATTGATGATTATATTGATAGTAATTTTGCGTATGCCTTTGATGAAAAATATGGATATAAGACTACTTTTCCATCCAACGTAGGGACCGGGTTAAGAGCCGGATATACTCTTCATCTTCCGGGATTATCCGATGCCAAAAGAATTTCCCAGATTAGCACAGAATTGGGACGATTCGGAATGCGGCTTAAGACCTTATATGGAGAGGAAAACGGATATGGCAATTTATATCAGATTTCTACCCAGAAGACACTGGGGCAGACAGAGGAAGAGATAATTAATGATTTGAATGATATTGTGGTTCAGATTGTCAGCCAGGAAAGAGAACAGCGCTGTTATATGTATGAACAAGACAGGGTTAAAACAGAGGATGCAATTTATAAATCCTATGGAATTTTAAAATATGCAAGAAAGCTTCCTCTTAAGGATGCTATGATGTTTCTTAGTGAAATAATGTTAGGAAGTTCTCTTGGAATAATTACCCTGGAGGCGTCTAAGAAATTTTGTATTAACAAAATTATTATGGATATTCAGCCGGCAGTGCTTAATAATACCAGCACCAAAGGAATGTCCGTTGAAGAAATTGATATTTTAAGGGCAGAATATATAAGAAATAATTGTCCGGATATAATAGGAGGCTAGTATGCAAAGGGGATTTACCAAAAAAGCAGAAGAGGTTTTAAATAATGCGGCAAGGGCCGCCACAGAGCTTAGACATGGCAGCGTAGGAAGTGAACATATCCTTATAGGATTACTGAGAACAGATAATTGTCAGGCAGGAGAAGTTCTTATTGAAAATGGTGTGGAGGAAGAAAAAATCCTTGAAATAATTCATCAGGTTATTAATCGTAATAATAGTGTGGGGCTTGCAGAACCAAGTGATTATACACCAAGAGCCACCAAAGTACTTGCCAATGCAGCCAAGGAGGCTGCCAGATATGGTGCCAGACTTGTGGGAACGGAACACATTCTCATTGGAATAATTAAAGAGCCTGAAAGTGTTGCTGCAAGAATTTTGTCCACAATGGAAATTAATATCCAGAAGGTTTATGTGGACCTAATGGTGTCCATGGGACAGGATACAGGAACTGCCAAGGAGGAATTTTTTGGAAGAAATAACCGCAAAAAATCTGCAACAGCCACTCTTGACCAGTACAGCAGAGATTTGACAAGACTGGCTATTGAAGGAAAACTTGACCCTGTAATAGGAAGAGAGGAAGAGATTCAGCGTGTTATTCAGATTAGCAGCAGAAGAACCAAGAATAATCCATGTCTTGTGGGTGAACCGGGAGTAGGTAAAACTGCCATTGTTGAAGGTCTGGCGCTTAAAATAGCCGAAGGCAGTGTTCCGGAGACTATTAAGGATAAACGTGTTCTTACCTTGGATTTATCGGGTATGGTTGCCGGCTCAAAATACAGAGGAGAGTTTGAGGAACGAATTAAAAAGGCGATAAGTGAAGTTAGGAGTGCAGGTAATGTAATTTTATTTATTGATGAGCTGCATACGTTAATAGGAGCCGGTGGTGCAGAGGGTGCCATTGATGCTTCCAATATTCTTAAGCCATCCCTTGCAAGAGGAGAGGTGCAGATAATCGGTGCAACTACTATTAATGAATATAGAAAATATATTGAAAAAGATACTGCCCTTGAAAGAAGATTTCAGCCGGTTAATGTGGAAGAGCCAAGCCAGCAGGAAAGTGTTGCAATTCTTAAAGGTTTGAGAGGTGCTTATGAGTCACACCATGGAGTGACAATTACAGATGATGCAATTGAAGCAGCTGTTAAGCTTTCTACCAGATATATTAATGACAGATTTTTGCCGGATAAAGCAATTGACCTTATTGATGAGGCTTCATCCAAAACCAGACTTGGCACTTATATTAAGCCGGAGGAAATTAAAAAACTGGAAGCGGATATAGGAAAACTTGAAATTTCCAAGGAAGAGGCAATTAAGAATGAAGCCTACGAAAAGGCAGGAGAAATTAAATTAAAAAGGCAGAAAAAGGAAGAGAAGTTAGACAAGCTGGTATTAAAATGGCAGAAGGACAAGGAAAGTCAGAAACTCATAGTTGGCGAAGAAGAAATTGCCAAGGTTGTATCGGACTGGACCAAAATCCCGGTGCAAAAGCTTGCCCAGGAAGAGTCGGAAAGGCTTATTAAATTAGAAGCCACACTTCATGAAAGAGTGGTTGGTCAGGATGAAGCTGTAAGTGCGGTAGCCAAAGCCATCAGACGAGGAAGAGTGGGACTTAAAGACCCCAAAAGACCTATCGGCTCGTTTCTGTTCCTTGGTCCTACCGGTGTGGGTAAGACAGAGCTTTCCAAGACCCTTGCAGATGCCCTTTTTGGCAATGAAAATGCCCTTATAAGAGTTGATATGTCTGAATATATGGAGAAACACAGCGTGTCTAAAATGATAGGTTCACCTCCGGGATATGTTGGATATGAAGAAGGCGGTCAGCTCAGCGAAAAGGTAAGACGTAATCCGTATTCGGTTATTTTGTTTGACGAAATTGAAAAGGCTCACCCAGATGTATTTAACATTTTATTGCAGATACTTGATGATGGAATGGTAACTGATTCAACAGGTCGTAAAATTAATTTTAAAAATACAATAATTATTATGACCAGCAATGCCGGAGCGGAGAATATTGTAGCACCGAAAAATCTTGGTTTTAGTGCTTCTAATGATAATAAGCGCAATTATGAAAATATGAAAACAAAGGTTATGGATGAGGTTAAGAGAATTTTTAAACCTGAATTTTTGAACCGAATTGATGAAATGATTGTATTTCATATGCTTGGCAGGGAAGAAACACTGCAGATTGTGGATATAATGCTTGCGACAATTAATAAACGCCTTAAGGAACAACTGGATATGACAATTGAGTTGGAAAATGAAGCAAAAGACTACATTGTTAATAAGGGTTATGATGAAAAATATGGCGCAAGACCATTGAAGCGTGCAATTCAGACCTGCATTGAGGATGAACTTGCGGAAGAGATATTGGAAGGCAGAATTAAGGCAGGAGATAAGGTGCTTGTAAAGTGCTCTGACAAAGACATGGAAAAAGATTCCAAAAAACTTATTTTTTCAACAAAATAATGTGGAATTAAAATACAAAATATATTATAATTGTCTATATAAAAGTACTTTTCATTTTAATGAAAATCAGGAGGAACGTAAATGGCGGTAATTGAGGAGTTAATCCGTATTGAGGAGGATGGAAGCATAAGCTTTGGTAACTATCTTCTGGATACCAAGACCAAGCTGGATAACGTGGAGCACAATGGTGACGTGTATAAGGTTAAGACGTATAAGGACATAACCAAGCTTGAACGTAATGGAATGTTCGTATATGAGTCAGTACCGGGAACAGCGGTTAATAATTTTAATGTGGACGAAACAAATGTCAGCCTGGAGGTTGAAGGTGGCGAGGACTCACAGATAACCTTAGAGCTTGAGCCTGCTACGGAGTATAGAGTTTATGTGGATGATGTTACTATCGGAAGTATGAAGACTAACATTAGCGGTAAGCTTTCATTAAGCGTAGAACTTGGAAGTAAACCGGTCAAAGTCAAGATTGTTAAGATGTAAATTGGTATACACAGGGCTGTGTTAGCACAGCCCTGTGTGATTTATGTGAGATTTGTGAGGGTTAATATGGCAAAATCAAAAAGTACTGCGTTTTTTTGTAAAGAATGTGGCTATGAATCAGCTAAGTGGATGGGGCAGTGTCCGGCCTGTAAGGAATGGAATACCTTTGTAGAGGAACCGGTTGTTAAAAAGAGCGCAGCAAGAACAGCGGCATTTGTAATGGATTCCAAGCCCGTAAGGATTAATGAGGTAGATTCTACCAACGAGAACAGATACAGCTCCGGCTTTGGAGAGCTGGACAGAGTATTGGGGGGCGGTGTGGTAGCTGGTTCCATGGTTTTGGTGGGTGGAGACCCGGGAATCGGTAAATCAACTATTCTTTTACAAGTGTGTCGTAATCTTGCCGCAGAGCGTAAGGTATTGTATATATCGGGAGAAGAATCGCTTGGACAGATTAAGATGAGAGCTGACAGAATCGGTGTAATGCCAGCCAATTTCTTCCTTATGTGCGAGACTAATCTATCAGTTATAGATAACAGTATTAGAAAAGAAATGCCGGATGTGGTGATTATTGATTCCATACAGACGATGTTTTGCGAAACCTCGGATTCTGCTCCGGGAAGCGTGGGACAGGTAAGAGAGTCTACCAACGTTCTTATGCAGATAGCTAAGGGTCTTGGAATTACTATTTTTATAGTGGGACATGTTACCAAAGAAGGTGTGGTTGCCGGCCCGAGAGTGCTGGAACATATGGTGGATACTGTATTGTATTTTGAGGGAGAAAGAAGCGAATCCTATCGTATTATCAGAGCAGTTAAAAACAGATTTGGTGCTACTAATGAAATAGGGGTTTTTGAAATGCGTCAGGAGGGACTTGTGGAAGTCCTTAATCCATCGGAATATATGTTAAGTGGCAGACCTGAGGGTGCTCCTGGTTCAGTTGTTGCTTGTCTTATGGAGGGCACAAGACCGATTCTCGTGGAGATACAGGCACTTGTATGTCATACGAATTTTGGTATGCCAAGAAGAACTGCTGTTGGAACGGATTATAACCGAATGAATCTTCTGATGGCTGTATTAGAGAAAAAGATGGGGATGCAGTTATCCGGCTGCGACGCATATCTGAACATCGCAGGTGGAATGAAGGTGTCAGAACCTGCACTGGATTTGGGAATTGTTACGGCTATTATTTCCAGCTTCAGAAATATCCCTATTGGACAGAAGACGATTATATTTGGGGAGGTAGGACTTACAGGAGAGGTAAGAGCAGTAAGTCAGGCCAGACAGAGAGTTAACGAGGCTGTTAAACTTGGGTTTGAAGAATGTATACTTCCTAAAGCCTGTCTTAAGGCGGTCGGTCACGAAGACAGAATTAAGCTTATCGGAATAAGCTCGGTGTCGGAATTATGTAATAGGTAGTGGAGGTACATATGTCAGAAAAATTTATAGAACAATTTGGACAGATTATTAATAAGCTGGATGAGTCCCAATTAAAGATGGAGAAGCATGCTTTTGATGTTATTAATACTTCGGATACAGCTCTTAATCTTGTTAAAGATGGAATTACAAGCATTGAAGATATTGTAGGAGATATTAATTCAATGAATGAGCTGGTGGAGAAATCTACACAGAACATTGAAGATTTGAAACATTTATCAGGGCTCATTGAAGAATTTGCTGATGTTATTAATAAAATAGCAGGCAGAACCAATATGCTTTCTCTTAATGCATCCATTGAGGCTGCAAGAGCGGGAGAACAGGGACGAGGCTTTGCCGTAGTTGCAGGGCAGGTAGGTGAGCTTGCCAGCCAGTCCACGAAATCATCCAAGGACATAACGGATACCGTTAAGCAGGTTCATAGCTTTGTGGATGCAATGGTCAAAGCTATGAATGATATGTATGAGATATCTAAAAAACAGCATAAGAGGACGGAGGAAATAGGAGCAATCCTTAACAAAATCCTTGAAGGTGCTGTTGATGTTAATAATAAATCCAGAGGCGTGGAGCATGAAATTGCTTTCCAGAGAGATATTACAGACGAAGCCAAAAATGTTCTTGATAAATATGTGGAAAAATAAAAATTATGCTTGCATTTATCTTCCGTATGTGATATAAATATATTCGGCGGTTTTGAGACCGCCGTACATATAGGGGTATAGTTCAGCTGGTAGAGCGTTGGTCTCCAAAACCAAATGTCGTGGGTTCAAATCCTACTGCCCCTGCTAACTGGTCCGAGAACCTTGCGTTCTCGGATTTTCTTTTTATAAAGTATTGACAAAATTATGTTTTCTGCGTATTATAATAAAGTCAAACCGTTGATGCGGAGATAACGTTGATTATGGATCCACAGAGAGTCCGGGCAGCTGAGAGCCGGATGAAACCCAGATCTTCAAATGGACCGCGGAGGGCACAGTCAAAGGCTTATTGCCGAGTATTCTGTGACGCGAGGCAGGCGTTAATTGCCGGGAATATGTTAGTATTCTTATGAGAGCGTAGATAAGCTACGAAACAAGGTGGCAACGCGGATAATTAGTTTATTCGTCCTTGACAGGTATAATTCTGTCAAGGATTTTTTATGTTATAGGAATTCCTCAATGAGGATTTCTCCGCTTTAATATGTTCCATAAGAAACTTAGTTGTTTTAAAAGGAGAGATTATTATGACAAACACAAAAGGACGTTACGGAATTTATGGTGGACAGTATGTTCCAGAAACTCTGATGAATGCCGTTGATGAGTTGGAAAAGGCATATGAATTTTATAAGGATAATGAGGAATACAAAAGAGAGCTTGATGACCTTATGAAAAACTATGCCGGAAGACCTTCAAGACTTTATTATGCAGAGAAGATGACCAAGGATTTGGGCGGAGCCAAAATTTACTTAAAGCGAGAGGACATGAATTTTACCGGAGCCCATAAAATTAACCATGTTATTGGTCAGGCATTATTAGCTAAAAAGATGGGCAAGAAACGTCTGATTGCAGAAACAGGCGCGGGTCAGCATGGAGTGGCAACTGCAACTGTGGCAGCACTTATGGATATGGGATGTACGGTTTTTATGGGTGCTGAGGATATGGAAAGACAGGCACTTAATGTATACAAGATGAGATTGTTAGGAGCTGAGGTTGTAGCAGTAACCAGCGGAACTTCAACTCTTAAGGACGCAGTATCAGAAGCTTTGGGAGAATGGGCAAAGTGTACAGAGGATTCGTATTATTGCCTTGGCTCTGTAACAGGACCACATCCTTTCCCTATGATTGTAAGAGATTTTCAGGCTGTTATCTCCAAAGAAAGTAAGGAACAGATTATGGAACTTGAGGGAAGACTTCCGGATGCGGTTATTGCCTGTGTTGGCGGAGGTTCTAATGCTATCGGAAGCTTTTATAACTATATTAACGACCACGCTGTTAAGTTAATTGGTTGTGAGGCAGCGGGAAGAGGTGTGGATACCTTTGAAACAGCAGCAACCATTAATACCGGAAGAGTAGGAATTTTCCATGGTAATAAGTCATACTATTGTCAGGATAAATTTGGTCAGATTGCACCGGTGTATTCAATTTCTGCCGGACTTGATTATCCGGGAATTGGACCGGAGCATGCATATCTTCATGATATTGGCAGGGCTGAATATGTGCCAATTACTGATGATGAGGCAGTGGATGCATTTGAATACCTTGCAAGGACGGAGGGAATTATTCCTGCAATCGAGTCATCACACGCAATAGCATATGCTATTAAATTGGCACCTACTATGGATAAGGACCAGATAATTATTGTAACTGTTTCAGGCCGTGGCGATAAGGATTGTGCTGCCATTGCAAGATATAGAGGAGAGAAAATTTATGAGTAAAATTAAAAATGCATTTGATACAAAGGCTTTAATGGCATATATTACCTGTGGTGATCCTGATTTGGATACCACCACTGCAATTATTCGTGAGGCTGTAACAAACGGAGCTAACATTATTGGACTTGGAGTTCCTTTTTCAGACCCTACAGCAGAAAGTGTTGTTATTCAGGAATCCAATATCAGAGCCCTTAAAAATGGAATTACAACGGATGATATTTTTGAATATGTAAAAGAAATTCGCAAGGAATTTAATACTCCTATAATTTTTATGACTTATGCTAATGTGGTATTTTCCTACGGTGCTGAACTTTTCTATCAGAATTGTAAGGCATGTGACGTGGATGGGATTCTTATTGCGGACCTTCCTTATGAAGAAAGAGAGGAGTTCCTTCCTTTAAGCGAAAAATATGATATTGAGCTTGTTACACCTCTTGCTTTTAATTCAGGAGAGCGTGCCAAGGTTATAGCAGCAGAGGCTAAGGAATTAATATACGTGCTGTCTTCCTCGGAAGAAGAAATGAAGGCAAGGGCAGAGGAGCTTATCAGTAATATCCGTAGTGTTACGAAAGTTCCTTGTATTATAAGCTATGGTGTGTGCAGCAGGGAAGTAATGATTAAAATGTCAGAAATTTCCGATGGAGTGGTAGCTTCGGAAGATGTAATGCTGCTTTTGAAGGAACAGGGAAAAGATGCAGCAAAGGGAATTGGCGAGCTAATTGCTGATATTAAAAAAAGTCAATAAAAGTGATTAAATTTAATCATTTTAAATAAAACGATTTAATGGTATTATTACTCAATAAGTCGGAGGTACAACATATGAAGAATTGTAATAAATATATAAGACAATATTTTATGCCACCGGTGTGTGAATATGAATGGGTTAAAAAAGACCATATCGAAGCACCACCGATTTGGTGTTCAGTAGATTTAAGAGATGGTAACCAGGCGTTAATTGAGCCAATGAGCCTTGAAGAGAAACTTGAATTTTTCCAGATGCTCGTTGAAGTTGGTTTTAAGGAAATCGAAGTTGGTTTTCCGGCTGCATCTGAGACAGAGTATGCTTTTATGAGAGCTCTTATTGAACGTAATATGATTCCTGATGATGTTACAGTCCAGGTACTTACTCAGGCAAGAGAGCATATTATTAAAAAGACTTTTGAAGCTGTTAAGGGTGCTCCTCATGCGGTAATCCATCTGTATAACTCAACATCTGTTGCCCAGAGAGAACAGGTATTCCGCAAGGACAAGGATGAGATTAAGAGAATTGCAGTTGAGGGTGCGAAGCTCCTTAAGGATTTGGCATCTGAGACAGAGGGTAATTTTTCTTTTGAATACAGTCCTGAAAGTTTCCATGGAACTGAGGTTGAGTATGCGGTTGAAGTGTGCAACGCAGTTCTTGACGTATGGCAGCCGAATGCTTCTAATAAGGCTATTATTAATATTCCTGCAACAGTTGAGACTGCAATGCCTCATGTTTTTGCAACCCAGGTTGAATATGTAAGTCGTAATCTTAAATATAGAGATAATGTGGTTTTGAGCCTTCATCCACATAATGACCGCGGAACGGGCGTTGCTGACGCTGAGCTTGGACTTTTGGCAGGTGCGGACAGAATTGAGGGAACTTTATTTGGTAACGGTGAAAGAACCGGTAATGTGGACATTATCACAGTTGCCATGAATATGTTTTCGTACGGTGTTGACCCGGGACTTGAATTTTCTAATATGCCATCCATAAGAGAACGCTATGAGCGCCTTACAGGTATGAGGGTATATGAGAGACAGCCTTATGCAGGAGATTTGGTGTTCTCCGCATTTTCAGGCTCACATCAGGATGCTATTGCCAAGGGTATGAACTGGCGTGAGGAGAAGAATTGTGATACATGGACAGTTCCATATCTTCCAATTGACCCTGTTGATGTGGGAAGAACCTATGATGCTGATGTTATTCGTATTAACAGCCAGTCCGGTAAGGGTGGAGTAAGCTATATTCTTAAACAGAATTTCAGTATTCAGCTTCCGGAAAAAATGCGTGAAGAAGTGGGATATGCTGTTAAGCATGTATCTGATGAGGCTCACAAAGAGCTTTCACCACAGTGGGTATATGAGATATTTGAGAATGAGTATATTGAACATACTCCTAACTTTAAGATTACGGAGTGTCACTTTAAGCAGAATGAAGGCATTATGGCGGAAGCAACTATTCAGTGCGGAGGCAAGAAGGTTATTGTTGATGCTAATGGTAATGGTCGTCTTGATGCTGTAAGCAATATAATTAAGCAGTATTTTGGAATCAGCTATGAGCTTTCAGAGTACGAAGAACATACATTATCCAAAGGTTCATCTTCTAAAGCGATTGCATATGTAGGAATAACCTGTGATGGTGTTATGTATTGGGGTGCCGGAATTGATGAGGATATCATTAAGGCTTCGATTCATGCCCTTACGGTTGCAACTAATAAGCTGCCTTCATTTCAAAGTGAGGATGATGAAAAGGATGACAGACTTGTTAATATTCTGAACTATATCCAGAATAATTATCAGAATGTAACTCTTGAAGAATTGGCGGAGAAATTCCACCTTTCAGAACCATATATTTCTAAATATATTAAGGATAAATCTGGAAAAACCTTTGGTGAGCATGTTGCCAATGTGAGAATGAAGAAGGCAAAAGTTCTTCTTAAAAACGGTAATATGACAGTGGAAAATATTGCATATGCTGTAGGTTATCAGAATGTGGAGCCATTTAACAGAACCTTTAAGAAGATGTTCGATATGACCCCTGTGCAGTATAGAAATACAAATAGGTAATTATAAAGAAGTTGTGACGGAGTGATTCGTCGCAGCTTCTTTTTTATGTTGCTTGAATGTGGACTATGGCGGAGGTCTCAGGCCACAGAAGCAGCCCGTGAGACCTCCGCCGAAGTTGTCTGGGAGGTCTCAGGCCACAGAAGCAGC
>CAZNUK010000020.1:0-11470 GCA_964576255.1 uncultured Butyrivibrio sp. | reverse complement strand
AGCCCGTGAGACCTCCGCCGAAGTTGTCTGGGAGGTCTCAGGCCACAGAAGCAGCCCGTGAGACCTCCGCCGAAGTTGTCTGGGAGGTCTCAGGCCACAGAAGCAGCTCGTGAGACCTCCGCTAAAGCCGCAACGGAGGTCTCAGGCCACAGAAGCAGCCCGTGAGACCTCCGCTATAGTTGTCTGGGAGGTCTCAGGCCACAGAAGTAGCCTGTGAGACCTCCGCTATAGTTGTCTGGGAGGTCTCAGGCCACAGAAGTAGCCTGTGAGACCTCCGCTATAGTTGTCTGGGAGGTCTCAGGCCATAGAAGCAGCTCGTGAGACCTCCGCTAAAGCCGCAACGGAGGTCTCAGAGCGAAGAAGTAGCCCGTGAGACCTCCATTATATACCAACGAAGTGTTTTTATCGATTCTCAAACCATCTAATAGCACAGTCAGCTATTACCGGTGCAATGCTTCCAATTCTCCAATTGGTAGTATTAACAGTTATATGATATGCAGTTGGGTTACCCCAGTCAGAGCCGCTTAGAAGTTCTCTGACATGAGCACGGTTTTTATCGATGCTTTTTATCTTTTTCTCTAATTCTTTGGTGGATAATATATTATCCTTCCCGGCACGTTCTTCACAACGCCTGATTCGGGATTCCATGGAGCCGCAGACAAATACATTAAAAGGCCTGTATTTTTTAAGTAAAACATCTGCGTTACGTCCTACAATTATGCAATCCCTTCCGAATATGGCGATATTTTCCACAATTTTTTTCTGCTCCAGTAAAAGATTAATCTGGTTGCTTTGAAGAGAAGCGTTGCTTCCATAGGAGCAATGGTAATTTAGAGGAAAACTTTGAAGCTTGATATTGTCAAGAATCTGTTCTATGTATTTCTCGTCAAGACCACTTTTAGCTGCAATGGCTGTAATTATTTCCCAATCGTAATAATCATAGCCCAGTATTTCAGCAATACGTTGTCCAAGTTCCCTGCCGCCACTTCCGTATTCACGACTTATTGTTATTATTCTCATGTGTAACCCTCCGTTCTATAAAAATATCCGTTATTTATATGATAATATGAAAATGTGACATAGTCAAATAACTTTAGAATAAATTTATAAAGTACACAAATTTTTAATAAATGCAAATATTGACATTGGTTGATTTAAGAGTAAAATAAATTGATGAATCTATGAAATTGGTAGAAAAGACAATAGGAGTGTGTAAAATGATTAAGACATTAAGTCGTTACATTAAAGAGTTTAAATTAGCGTCCATACTTACTCCGATTTTTATGATTGCTGAGGTTATTATGGAAGTTCTGATTCCAAAACTTATGGGCTCCATAGTGGATGATGGAATCAAATATGGTGATATGAATCACATTTACAGGGTGGGAGCATTAATGCTTGTGTGCGCAGGCGTAAGTCTTACATGTGGAGTACTTGGCGGTAAATTTGGAGCAAAGGCATCAACAGGCTTTGCACGTAATCTTAGGGAAGGAATGTACAATAATATACAGACCTTTTCTTTTTCTAATATCGATAAATTCAGTACAGCAGGTCTGGTAACCAGACTTACAACTGATGTAACTAATGTGCAGATGGCATATCAGATGCTTTTAAGAATGGCGATGAGAGCACCATCTACATTAATTATTGCAATGATAATGTCATATACTATTAACGCTAAAATTGCCACAATTTATCTTATTGCAATTATTGCACTGGGACTTGTTATTGCTTTCATTATAAGCAGGGCAATTAAATATTTTAACGAAGCATTTCCTAAGTATGATGACCTTAACGAAAGTGTGCAGGAGAATGTATCTGCCATTCGTGTTGTTAAGGCATATGTAAGGGAAGACCACGAAAAGAAGAAGTTTAAAAAAGCAAGTGAGAATATATATAAGCTTTTTACCAAGGCGGAAAAAGTTGTATCATACAACGGACCGGCAATGATGCTTACTGTATACGGAAGCATTATTTTGATTTCATGGATTGGTGCACAGCTCATTGTTAATTCTCATGAGACAGCTCTTGCTACCGGTGAGCTTATGACTCTTCTTACATATTGTATGAGTATTCTTATGAGCCTTATGATGTTGTCCATGATTTTTGTAATGATGACCATGAGTGCAACGAGTGCAAGAAGAATTGCAGAGGTTCTTGAAGAAACCCCGGATATTGTTAACCCTGTTAACCCTGTTATGGAAGTTAAGGATGGAAGCATAGTTTTTGAGCATGTGGACTTCAAATATAAGAAAGACAGCGAAAATCTTGTTCTTACAGATATTGATTTGAAAATTAAGTCCGGAGAGACCATTGGTATTATAGGTGGAACCGGAAGTGCCAAGTCAACTTTGGTTAACCTAATCAGTCGTCTGTATGATGTCAATGAAGGTGCAGTTAAGGTGGGAGGAATTGATGTAAGGGAGTACGACCTTGAAGTTCTTCGTAACGAGGTTAGTGTTGTGCTTCAGAAGAATGTACTTTTCTCAGGAAGTATTCTTGATAATCTCAGATGGGGTAATAAAGATGCCACCGAAGAGGAATGTCGTAGAGTATGTGAACTTGCCTGCGCGGATGAGTTTATAGAGCGTTTTCCTGATAAGTATGAGACTCATATTGAACAGGGCGGAACTAACGTGTCCGGTGGACAGAAACAGAGATTATGTATTGCCAGAGCTCTTCTTAAAAAGCCCAAAATACTTATTCTTGATGATAGTACCAGTGCGGTAGATACTGCAACTGATGCTAAGATTCGTAAGGCATTTGCAACGGAAATACCTAATACTACCAAAATTATTATTGCACAGAGAATTTCCAGCGTTCAGAATGCAGATAGAATTATAGTAATGGAGGACGGAACCATAAATGGTTTTGGCACCCATGAAGAACTTCTTGCAACCAATGAAATATATAGAGATGTGTATGAATCACAGACCGGTGGCGGTAGCGGTGATTTTGATGAGAATACAGAGGGAGGTGAAGCATAATGGCAGGACCGGGACATGGACCAAAACCAAGAGGAATGAAACCTCCAGTTGAAAATCCTATGAAGGTTTTCAAAAGAATAATGAAATATGTGTTTAAGAAATATTTAGTTCAGTTTATTCTGGTGCTTATCTGTATTGTTGTGGCAGCATTTGCAACAGCCAAAGGAACAATGTTTATTAACACTCTTATTTCAGATTTTATTACTCCTTTGCTTAAGCAGGATGAGCCGGATTTTGCCGGGCTCAAAAGAGCACTTATAGAGGTTGGCATTGTGTATGCAATAGGAATTATTGCTAACTTCCTTAATCAGAGACTGATGGTGTATATCACGCAGGGTACTTTAAGAAGTCTTCGTGATGATATGTTTAATCATATGGAGACATTGCCTATCAGATATTTTGATACTCATGCTCACGGTGATATTATGTCAATGTATACCAATGATGTTGATACATTAAGACAGATGATAAGCCAGAGTATACCGCAGCTTGTTAACAGCGTTATTACAATTGTATTTGTTCTGTTTTTTATGTTTACGCTAAGCTGGCCTCTTACACTTTTGTCTTTATTTATAGTAGGAATTATGCTTGTAATCACAAAAAAACTTGGTGGCAGAAGTGGAAAATACTTTATGCAACAGCAAAAAGATATTGGTAAGGTTAATGGCTATATCGAAGAGATGATGGATGGGCAGAAGGTAGTTAAGGTATTTTGCCATGAAGAAGAGTGTAAGGCTGAATTTAAAGAACTTAACGACAAGCTGTGTAACAGTGCCTACAACGCCAATATGTATGCCAATATTCTTATGCCTATTAATGCACAGATTGGTAATATAAGCTACGTAATTATTACAATAGTGGGCTCCATTTTTGCAATTAACGGAATTGGCGGCTTTGGACTTGGTGCACTTGCCAGCTTTTTGACTTTTAATAAGAATTTAAATATGCCTATTAATCAGGTAAGTATGCAGTTTAATAGTATTATTATGGGTCTTGCAGGTGCTGACAGAATATTTAAACTTTTGGATGAAGAACCTGAGACAGATGAAGGCTATGTTACACTTGTTAATGCCAAAAAAGAGAATGGACAGATTGTTGAATCTGATGAGAGAACCGGACATTGGGCATGGAAGCATTATCATAAGGCAACAGATACAACAGATTATATTGAATTAACCGGAGATGTTGTGTTTGATGACGTGGATTTTGGGTATACTGATGAAAAGATGGTACTTCATAATGTGGATTTATTTGCAACTCCGGGACAGAAAATTGCTTTTGTTGGTTCAACTGGCGCAGGCAAAACCACAATTACCAATCTGATTAACCGATTTTACGATATACAGGATGGTAAAATCAGATACGATGGAATTAATATTAACAAAATCAAGAAGGATGATTTAAGACATTCTCTGGGAATTGTTTTACAGGACACACATCTTTTTACCGGTACTGTTATGGAAAATATCAGATATGGTAAATTAGACGCAACGGACGAAGAGGTGTATGCAGCAGCAAGACTTGCCAATGCAGATGGATTTATAAAACACTTGCCAGAGGGATATAATACAATGTTAAAAGGGGACGGTGCTAATCTGAGTCAGGGACAGCGACAGCTACTTGCCATTGCCAGAGCGGCAATTGCGGACCCGCCTGTATTAATTCTTGATGAAGCTACCAGCTCCATTGATACAAGAACTGAGAAAATCGTTCAGAGCGGTATGGATAAGCTTATGAAGGGAAGAACAACTTTTGTAATTGCTCACAGATTATCTACCGTTAAAAACAGTGATTGTATAATGGTTCTTGAACAGGGAAGAATAATTGAAAGAGGTACACATGATGAGCTGATAGAGCAAAAAGGCAAATACTATCAGCTTTATACAGGAAATAACATAGCATGACATTTTTTTACAAAATCCGTATCTAAGAAAACTGATATAAATGTGAAAAAATTGATATTTATGATTAATATACCCTTTGTTAAAATTATATATATTATGTACAAAGAAAGGGTAGTGCTATGAAAAATTTTAAGAGAATTTTGGCTATTTTATTAGCCGCATGTATGGTGTTCTCAATTGCAGGTTGTACTAAGCAGACCACAACCACTAACAATGAGAGCACATCAGCCAACGAAGAGTCATCTTCATCTGAAGAATCATCTTCATCAGACGCAGGTGGCGATGGGGCTACAGAAATTACCGTTAATCTCCATTACTTAAGAGATGATGGAACATATGACGGATGGAATGTATGGTTATGGCCATCAAACGGTGACGGAGCTGCTTATCAGTTCGGTACCGAAGTGGATGATAATGGTGTTGTAACAACCGCTACATTCCCAGCTGGAACAGAATCTGTTGGATTTATCGTTCGTCTTAACGAATGGGAGAAGAAAGACGTTGATGCTGACCAGTTTATTGAATTAACAGGAATTTTAGCAGGTACAGTCGAAGTATACGTTGTAAGTGGCGTTGAAGGCTATACCATGGAACAGGGAGATGATTGCGTGACAGGATTAGGAGTATCTAAGGCAGAATTAGCAGATGATTATTTAACACTCACTGTTACAGTTACACAGGAATGGACAGACGACAATACAATTACAGTTAAGGATTCTGATGGCAATGAAGTAGAACTTGCTTCTACAACAGTTGACGAAAGCAATGCTAAGAAACTTACAATCGTTTTGGCAGAAGAAGCTGACCATTTTGGAGGATATAAGGTAGTTCTTAACGGAACATATGAATATGATATTAATGTACCTGATTATTTCTCTACAGAAGAGTTTGAAGCAGCATACACATATGATGGAGATGACCTTGGAGCTACATGGTCTAAGGATTCTACTACATTTAAGGTATGGGCTCCAACTGCAAGTGCAGTTTCAGTTAACCTTTATGAATCAGGAACTAAGGGAACTGATGATTTAATTAAGACTGTTGAAATGACTTCTGGTGATAAGGGAGTATGGTCAGTAACTGTTGATGGTGACCTTAACGGAACTTACTACACATATTCATCTACAGTAGCAGGTGTTACTAATGAAGCTTGTGATCCATATGCTAAGACAACAGGTGTTAATGGTAACAGAGCAATGGTAATTGATATGGAATCTACTAATCCAGAAGGATGGGATACTGATAAGAATCCTAACGCAGGACTTGATTTCACAGATGCAGTAATCTATGAGCTTCATGTAAGAGACCTTTCAATTGATGAGAGCTCAGGAATTAATTATGCAGGTAAATATCTTGGATTAACTGAGCTTGGAACCACAAATGGAGGTGGTTACAGCACAGGTTTAAGTCATATGGTTGACCTTGGTATTACACACCTTCACTTAAATCCAGTATATGATTATGCTACAGTTGATGAGACTAAGTTAGATACACCTCAGTTCAACTGGGGATATGATCCTAAGAACTATAATGTTCCAGAGGGTTCATACTCAACAGATCCATATAACGGAGAGGTTCGTGTAGAAGAATTCAAAGAGATGGTTAAAGCACTTCATGACAATGGAATTTCTGTAGTTATGGACGTTGTATATAACCACACATACACAACAGATGATTATTGCTTCAACTTAATCGTTCCAGATTACTTCCACAGACCAGGATCTAATGGTTCAGGATGTGGTAACGACGTTGCTTCAGAGAGATCAATGGTACGTAAGTACATTGTTGATTCTGTAGTTTACTGGGCAACAGAATATCATGTAGACGGTTTCCGTTTTGACCTTGTAGGTCTTATTGATACTCAGACAATTCAGGAAATCAGAACAGCATTAGATGAAATTGATCCATCAATCATCCTTTACGGTGAAGGCTGGTCAATGTCTACAATTACAACTAAGCCAAATACAGCTCTTGCAACACAGAGTTCTGTTAAGAATCTTGATGGTTTTGCGATGTTCAATGATACTATCAGAGATGCTATCAAGGGAAGCGTATTTGATGCAGAAGCTAAGGGATACGTTAACGGAGATACTACTAAGACATCTACAATTAAGAACTCAATTCAGGGTATTACATCTTGGAGCTCTAAGCCATCAGCAATGGTTAATTACTCATGCTGTCATGATAACTACACATTGTGGGATGAAATTAAGATGTCTAACCCGGATGATTCAGAAGAATTACAGGTTAAGCAGAATCTTATGGCTGCATCAATTGTATTTACATCACAGGGTATTCCTTTCATCCTTGCAGGTGAGGAATTCTTAAGATCTAAGCCATTGGATGACGGATCAGGATATGATCATAACAGCTATGCTTCACCTGATTCAGTTAACAGTATGAAGTGGGATACATTAAGTGATGAGACACATCAGACTGTATACAATTACTATAAGGGATTAATTGAGTTCAGAAAGGCTCATGCATCATTATCTCTTATGGATGAAGCTAAGTCATACTATACATTCTCTACTGGCTTAGACAACGGTGTAATTGCATATGAGTTACAGCCAGCAGATGGCGAAGTATCTGACGGAATCTTTGTGGTACACAATGCTACAGCAGATGCTACAACAGTTACACTTCCAGCTGGAGATTGGACAATTTGTGTTCAGGGTGATAAGGCAGGAACTGTTTCACTTGGAACAGCTACAGGTTCTATTACTGTAGATTCATTTACTACAACAGTATTAGTTAAGGGTGCTCTTAAATAATTAAGTAGTTAATAACAATTGTAAGCCACATTGAAATACTGCATTTCAATGTGGCTTTTTAATTAATTTTATGTTAAAATAAAATAATGTGCAAATAGGATATGTATAGGAGGTAATTAATGAACAAAACAGAAGTGTTGAATTTTACAAAAGAATATGCAGAAAAATGCGTAAATGGACAGAAGATTGATATTGGGTTATTTGATGAGTATGGTGTTAAGAGAGGATTAAGAGATAAGAACGGAAAGGGTGTTTTGTCCGGTCTTACCAAAATTTCGTTAATTAAATCATCGGAAGAAATTGATGGAAAGAGTGTTCCTTGTGAAGGTCAGCTTTACTATCGTGGATATAATATATATGATCTTGTAAGTGGTTTTCGTGATAATAATCGTTTTGGTTTTGAGGAGATTGCATATCTGTTATTATTTGACAAGCTTCCCAATAACGAGGAGTTGGCAAATTTTAATGAGATCTTAAATACTGTAAGAAGGTTGCCTACTAATTTTACAAGAGACGTAATAATGAAGGCCCCAAGTGGGGATATAATGAACTCACTTACCAAGAGTGTGCTTACGCTTGCATCATATGATAATAATGTATCAGACTTGTCTATTGAAAATGTACTTAGACAGTGTCTTATGCTTATAAGTGTTTTCCCAATGCTTTCAGTATATGGTTATCAGGCATATAATCATTATGAAAGAGATGATAGCTTGTATATTCACAGACCGGATAACAAATTATCCTTTGCTGAGAATATTTTAAGACTTCTGCGTCCGGATAAGAGCTTTACAGATGTTGAGGCTAAAGTTTTGGATGCTGCTCTTGTACTCCATATGGAGCATGGTGGTGGTAATAACTCATCATTCACAACCAGAGTAGTAACTTCATCTGGCTCAGATACTTATTCTGTAATTGCAGCTGCCCTTTCATCGCTTAAGGGACCAAAGCATGGTGGTGCCAATATCAAGGTTGTTAAGATGATGGAAGACCTTAAGAAGAATGTTAGGGATCTTAAGGATGAAGATGAAGTAAGAGCATATCTTAAGAAGATTCTTAAGAAAGAAGCTTTTGATAAGAGTGGTCTTATTTATGGAATGGGGCACGCGGTATATTCAATTTCTGACCCTAGAGCAAGAATATTCAAAGGATTTGTTGAAGAGCTTGCAGAAGAGAAGAAAGCAGATGCTGAATTTGATTTATATTCTATGGTGGAAAGAGTTGCACCGGAGGTTATTTCTGATTCATGCAGAATCTATAAAGGTGTAAGTGCTAATGTGGATTTCTACAGTGGATTTGTATATTCTATGCTGGATATTCCGGTGGAATTATACACACCGATTTTTGCGATTGCAAGAATTGTAGGCTGGAGTGCCCATAGAATTGAAGAATTAATTAACGTGGATAAAATTATTCGTCCTGCATATAAGAGTGTTATGGTTAATAATGATTATATTGATTTTTCTGAACGTTAAGAAATAATCGGAGGCTTTATATTATGGTAGGCGTAATTACTAATGTTATAACAGTTTTACTGGGAAGCGCCATAGGTCTTTTGTGTAAAAAAGGAATTCCGAAGAAGCTTGCTGATGCAATTATGATGGGAATTGGCTTGTGTACAATATGTATAGGTATTACAGGTTTACTTGACGGCAACAATGCATTGGTTACAATTATATCAATGGTGTTTGGTGCTGTTGTAGGAACACTTTTAGATATTGATAAGAGAATTAATACACTTGGGGAATGGGTTCAATCCAGATTCAAAAAACAGGATGGCAAGAATGTCTCCGTTGCAGAAGGCTTTGTTACGGCAAGCCTTTTGTTCTGTGTAGGCTCTATGACAATCGTAGGTTCCCTTAATGCAGGAATCAGTAAAGATTATGAGATGTTATTTACCAAATCAATTCTTGACTTTGTATCCTCTATGATGCTGTCCGTGAGTCTGGGAATTGGTGTAATGCTTGCATCAGTTTTTGTGCTGGTGTTTCAAGGCGCACTGGTATTACTGGCGGAGCTTTTGGCAGAGCCTTTAATGGCCAGTGGCGCAATAGGTGAGCTTAATTGCATAGGTTCACTATTAATACTTGCATTGGGACTTAATCTCATTAAGGTTACCAAAATCAAAGTTGCTAATTACTTGCCGGCGCTTTTGTTTGCACCTTTTGTTACATATTTATTTAATTGGCTTGCAGAAATTGGCGTGCTTAATTTTTAGTTTTTTTAGGAGAAAAATAAAGTGATTTATAATAATATTTTAGATGCTATAGGACATACCCCCTTAGTACAGCTTAATCATATGGTGGGAGAGGATTCTGCCAGGGTGTTGGTTAAGGTTGAAGGCCTTAACGTTGGTGGCTCCATTAAGACAAGAACTGCATATAATATGCTTACAGAAGCAGAGAAACAGGGAAAAATCGGACCTGATACAATAATAGTAGAGCCTACAAGCGGTAATCAGGGTGTCGGACTTGCTTTAATCGGAGCGGTTAAGGGTTACAAGACCATAATTATTATGCCGGATTCGGTAAGCGAGGAGAGAAGACTTTTAGTTCGTCATTATGGAGCCGAAGTTGTTCTTGTACATGACGATGGAGATATAGGTAAATGTATTGATGAATGTCTTCAGACAGCTCTTAATATGGCGAAGGAAAATCCAAAGGTATTTGTGCCACAGCAGTTTACCAACCCTGCTAATCCAGAGATTCATAGAAGCCAGACCGCTATTGAGATTTTAGAGGATGTTAATGGAACGATTGACGGATTTTGTTCTGGAATTGGAACAGGTGGAACCATAACAGGAATTGGAGAAGTTCTTAAGGAAGCGAATCCGGATATGACAATCTGGGCTGTGGAGCCGGTGGACGCGGCAATTCTGTCCGGTGGCTCAATTGGAACTCATCTTCAGATGGGAATTGGTGACGGATTAATTCCAGACATTCTTAATCAGCAGATATATGATGATATATGTGTAATAGAAGATGATGAAGCGATTAAAACAGCACAGGAGCTGGCACGTAAGGAAGGCTTAATGTGTGGAATTTCCAGCGGAACTAATGTGGCGGCAGCACTTAAACTTGCCAAAAAGCTTGGACCGGGTAAGACTGTGGTGACAGTATTACCGGATACGGCGGAAAGATATTTTAGTACACCACTCTTTGAGGAGTAAGAAATGCGATGAACTCCAAAGTGATTCAATGATTACTATGCATATGGATGTTATTGTTGATAATATAAAAGTGACCGAGCGATGAGAGGTGTGACGGTTCTGACACCTCGGTAAAATAAAAGTGACCGAGTGATGAAATTTCTTGGGAGAGCTAGAAGCTCTCCCATTTTTTTACAAGGGGAGATGAATATATGTATACTATTGATGATGACCTCGTCTTTTATAACTGTTGTATACAAAGATTAATGAATCAAGTGGTTAATTCTACCCACAATATTTTAAGATAATCGCTATACGCGGCTACCTTGGCGTTTTCGGCGGCTACAATATCCACCGTTCCCAGAACTTCATTATTGTATTTATAGATTAACTGGCCTACCACATCGCCTTTTTTAACAGGTGCTTTTGGAGACTTAATATATTCTAATTCCTTGGTTATCTGTGTGGTGTCCACGGATTCCAAAAACAAATAGGAAAATTCTTTTTCATACTGGCACTTTACGGTACCCTTAGTGCTGTTTTTGATTGTAATAGGAGTTAGTGCCGGCATTTCATTGTCTGTATATAAATTGCACAGGCTGAATCCGTAGTTTAAAAGAGTGATGGAGTCGCTTACGCGGGTTTTGCCACTTGGAG
>CAZNUK010000019.1:0-32784 GCA_964576255.1 uncultured Butyrivibrio sp. | reverse complement strand
TGGCAAGAAAGTTCCGTTAGATACCAAGGAAACTTATAAAAGTATCCACAGCCAGGAAAGTTCCGTATAGATACCGCTCGCGGTATCTATGTGGCAAGAAAGTTCCGTTAGATACCAAGGAAACTTATAAAAGTATCCACAGCCAGAAAAGTTCCGTATAGATACCGCTCGCGGTATCTATGTGGCAAGAAAGTTCTGTATAGATACCCGAAATATCAATGGCTTGACAAAAAAATCCTAAGTGCTATACTTTTATCAAGGTTAGTTTAAGCTAACTTGCGCAATAACTAAAAGATTCAGACGAATTAATATCACAAGGAGACTTGATATGGTAAAGATAACAATTAACATTGAAGGAATGATGTGCCAGATGTGTGAAGCACACACAAATGATGCTATACGCAATGCTTTTAAAGTGAAAAAAGTAACATCCTCAGCCAAAGCTAATGAAACGGTGATTGTTACTGAAAACGATATTTCTGATGAAGAGATTTATAAGGCATTGGAAGATACAGGGTATACAATTCTTAAGATTACAAGAGAATCTTATGAGAAAAAGGGTTTGTTTGGATTAAAGAAAAAATAAATGTATAATTGCTAAAGTGAATTTGCTGACACTTTAGCAATTTTTTTGTGTATTTTGTACAAATTTAATGATTTTTAAAAAAAGTCTTTTCTTTTTTTGTGCATATAGTATAATAGAAGAAGAAAAACTTTTAGGAGGAGTCATAATGAAAGCTTTACATAGTGGTATTGGAAAGAAACTTTCAGTATTAATTGGAGCGTTAGGAGTAATCATGATTGGTTTTTGTGTGATGAATATTTTGGCACTTAAAGCAATGGAAGAGAATAACGCCGTGATTTATGAAGATGCAGAAAATATGGAAGAGGCCATAACTGTTGATGACCATGATGACCATGATGCAATTGAAGAAATTGAAGAATCCCTTAAGGCGCATATTGATAAGAATGCGACTAAGATTAGTGGAACAGTAGTGTTTGATATTGCTGTTGGTTGCGGATTTACATTTGTTTTGATTATAATGTTTGTTATTCTGTATAAGATGGTTGTTGGACCGGCTGGCAAGGCATCCAAAGAACTTAGTGGAATTATCAATAATATTCAGAATGGTGAAGGTGATTTATCTACCAGAATAAGTGTTAATTCTAAGGACGAAATAGGTGACCTTTCAAGAGGTATTAATGGTTTTGTTGAACAACTTCAAGGTGTAATGCGTAAGATTAAGAATGCTTCTGATGTATTAACAGAGGCAAGTGATAAGATATCAGCAGGCGTTGACGAGTCGGGTCAGAATGCTATGAATATTTCATCAGCTATGGAAGAACTGGCAGCCAGCATGCAGGAGGTATCTGCTACATTAGCACAGATTTCAGAGGGAAGTGCTTCTGTTCTTGAACAGGTTAATCAGATTAATTCTGAAGCCGGTGATGGCGAAGTGACAGTAGCGGCTATTAAGGAACGTGCACAGACTATGCATAGAGAAACTGCATCAAGCAAAGAAAATGCTACCAAGATTATTCATGAGATTGGTGAACAGCTTGAGGTTGCAGTTGAAGAGAGTCAGGGTGTTAATAAGATTAACGAGCTTACAGGTGATATTCTTAATATTGCCAGCCAGACTAATCTTCTCGCACTTAACGCTTCAATTGAGGCTGCAAGAGCGGGTGAAGCAGGCAAAGGATTTGCAGTTGTTGCGGATGAGATTAGAGTTCTTGCTGAGAACAGTACAACCACAGCTAACGATATCCAGCATATCAGTTCACTTGTAATTGGCGCAGTTGGCAAGCTTAGTAGCAGTGCTCAGGCGATGCTTGAATTTGTTGATAAGGATGTTATTACTGACTATGACAAATTTATGGATATTGTTAACCAGTATGAAGCGGATGCAGATACTATGAAGAGTATGCTTGACAGCTTTGCAGATAAGGCTAGTGACATGAGCAAGACAATGAACAATATGAATAATGGCGTTCAGGGAATTTCTGCATCAGTAGATGAAAGCGCTAAGGCTGTTACAAGTGTTGCAGAAGATACATCAACTCTTGTTGCTTCACTTACCCAGATTAAAGAAGTTTCTGATAATAATCAGGCAATTGCACTTGAGATGCATGATGAAGTTAATGTCTTTAAAGTAATTTAATTTATTAATAACATTTAAATTATTTACCCACTATGATATAATCATAGTGGGTATTTATTGTGCGGATTTCGAAGAAATCCGTGCCTACTTGCACGCTATCGCGAAGCGATTCTAATGCGTGCAATCAATAAATGTGCGGATTTCGAAGAAATCCGTGCCTACTTTTCTTTTATAGGAGGTGAAATTATGGCTGATATTGAAGGAATTGAAGCTTATAGGGTTGGTAAATACCAATTTGAACTTAAAGAGGATTATGAAATTGCGCTTCAGGAAAAGCGGGGCGTAGAATATTTGAATTCTCAGATGGATTACAGCGATATTAACAAGGTTCTTGGGGCATATCATGAGCTTGTTAGTAAAAAGATTTTTTATACTCCCGTAGGGCTTGATTATCTTAATAAGCTACGTAGTGTATTGGTTAATTCCGGCAAGATAGAGTCTGATAAAATTATGCCTTTGTATGTGCCTTCCAGCAAAAAGAAAGATAATGACAGAGTGGAAAAATATATTTCCCGCAAATATAAGGGACAGGTTGGGGAATTAAAAAATACCACTAAGAAGCTTAAGTCGGCCAATAGTTTTTTGGGAATGCTGGTTGCTTTTCTGGTTATAATAATTATTGCTATGTTTGTTATCACGGTTAAATCAGACAACCCCAATATGCTTAATTATGAAAGAGTTCTTCAGGACAGGTATGCATCCTGGGCAGAGGACCTGGAAGAAAAAGAGGCGGAGCTTCGAGAATGGGAACGTGAGTTGGAAGAGCGGGATACCAATACTAACTGAAATTCACAGAAATTACATAGAAAACTGTTATAATATTCAAAGTTAATATAAGCAAGGAATTTGTTTTGCAGGAGGTTTTGCTTTGAAAAATAAAATTTTGGTTGTAGATGATGAGAGCAGGATGCGTAAGCTGGTCAGAGATTTTTTGCAGAGAGAGAATTACGAAGTTATTGAAGCGGAAAACGGCGAACAGGCGGTGGATTTGTTTTGCTCAAATAATGATATTGTTTTAATTATTCTGGATGTGATGATGCCTCTTATGGATGGCTGGGAAGTGTGCAGGGAAATTCGTAAGATTTCCAATGTTCCGATTGTTATGCTTACAGCTAAATCGGAAGAACGTGATGAGCTTCTTGGATTTGAACTTGGTGTTGATGAATATGTAACTAAACCATTCAGTCCTAAGGTTTTGGCTGCCAGAGTAGGTGCGATTCTTAAAAGAACCAAAGGTAAGGATGAGGAATATCTTAGCTTTAACGGGATAGAGATGGATAAGGTTGCTCATATTGTTAAGGTTGATAATGTGCCGGTGGATTTAAGCTTCAAAGAATTTGAGCTTCTTACATTTTTTATGGAGAATAGGGAAGTGGCACTTTCCAGAGACAGAATACTTAATAATGTATGGAATTACGACTATTTCGGAGATGCAAGAACTATTGATACTCATGTTAAGAAGCTAAGGAGTAAGTTGGGCGCGAAGGGCGATATGATTAAGACCATATGGGGACTAGGATACAAGCTTGAGGCATAATTATTGTGTAAAATACAAGGAATATAAGCCTAAATAAGTTGACAAAAGGCCTTGTTGATAGTAGTATATGTAGGATAGGGTTAAATTTTATTCACTGTAACAGTGAATAAATATTAATCATATGTAATGGATTTGCGAAGCAAATCGATTACCCGCACCGCCCCAATGCGAAGCATTTAAAAATGGCGGTGCTCAATGATATGTAATGGATTTGCGAAGCAAATCGATTACCCGCACCGCCCCAATGCGAAGCATTTAAAAATGGCGGTGCTAAATGTGTCAACAAGGAGGAAAAGAGATGAAAAAGTTTAAAAAAGTAGTTGCAATGTTAGCTGTAGCTGCTATGGGCGTTGCTGCTTTTGCAGGATGTACCGGAAACAAGGCTAATGATGACAAATTCTACATCGGTGGAATTGGTCCTGTAACAGGTGGTGCTGCTGTATATGGTACTGCAGTTAAGAATGGTGCTCAGATTGCTGTTGATGAAATTAATGCAGCCGGCGGTATCAACGGATACCAGATTGAGTTTAAGTTTGAAGATGATCAGGCAGATGGTGAGTCAGCTATTAACGCTTACAACACTCTTAAAGACTGGGGAATGAAGATCCTTATGGGAACTGTTACTTCAGGTGCTTGTGAGTCAGTTGTTCCATTAACAGGTGATGATGGTATGTACCAGTTAACACCTTCAGGATCTGCTGCTAACCTTATTGAAGGCGAGAATGTATTCCAGGTATGCTTTACAGACCCTAACCAGGGAGCTGCATCAGCACAGTATATTTCAGATAACAATCTTGCTAAGAAAGTTGCAATTATTTACGATAACTCAGATATCTACTCAACAGGTATTTATGAGAAATTCGTAGCAGAAGCAAAAGACAAGAATTTTGAAATCGTTGAGACACAGTATTTTACAAAAGATACCAAAAACGATTTTTCAGTACAGGTACAGACCTGTAAAGAGTCAGGGGCAGACCTTGTATTCCTTCCAATCTATTACACAGAAGCTTCTTTAATTCTCACAGAGATGGATGAGATTGGATATGATGCAACGGTATTCTCATGTGATGGTCTTGACGGAATCTTAAGTATTGATGGTTTTGATAAGTCTCTTGCAGAAGGTGCTATGCTCTTAACTCCATTCTCAGCTGATGCTACAGATGAGAAGACAGTTAACTTTGTAAATACATACAAAGAGAAGTATGGTGAAGTTCCTAACCAGTTTGCAGCAGATGCATATGATGCAATCTATATCATCAAGGCTGCAATTGAGAAGGCAGATGCAACACCTGATATGAGCATTTCTGAATTAGGAGATGCATTAATCGCTGCTATGCCTGAGATTACAGTTGATGGTATTACAGGTGAGGGCATGACTTGGTTAGCAACAGGTGAAGTTAACAAGGCTCCTAAGGCTGTTGTTATCAAAGATGGTGAATATGTTTCCGCAGAATAATTTATAATTATATATGGCAGAGAGACTCTTTGAGACTCTCTGTCTTATTGTGAATAATCATTATTAATGATGAGGTGTGTTTATGAGTAGTTTTTTATCTTATGTTATTGATGGCATAAGCTTAGGAAGTGTATATGCGATTATTGCCCTTGGCTACACTATGGTATATGGTATTGCCAAGATGCTTAATTTTGCCCATGGTGATGTAATTATGGTAGGCGGATATATGATTTTTACATTCATGTATACCTCCAATCTTAATCCATTTGTGGCATTACTTTTAGCGATGATTTTATGTACAATTCTTGGCGTTGTAATTGAAAAAGTAGCATATAAACCACTTCGTGGGGCAAGCTCATTGGCAGTATTAATTACGGCCATTGGTGTCAGCTATCTTTTACAGAATGTGGCACAGCTTATTTTTGGCCCTAATCCTAAGAAATTTAATAAAATTCTTGATTTTGGAAATGTTGAATTGATGAATGGGGAGTTAAGTATTCCTGTTTCTACTCTTATTATGATTGCTACCAGTATTGTGATTGTGGTAGGATTATCAATTTTTATAAAAAAGACCAAAACAGGTCGTGCGATGTTAGCGGTATCTGAAGATAAGGATGCTGCAAGACTTATGGGAATTAATGTTAATAGAACAATTTCCGTTACCTTTGCAATTGGTTCAGCATTAGCTGCAATTGCAAGCTTACTTATGTTTGATGACATTAAGCAAATTGATCCGATATCAGGTTCAATGCCTGGTATTAAGGCCTTTGTAGCGGCGGTATTTGGTGGAATTGGTTCAATTCCGGGCGCTATGATTGGAGGAATTGTACTTGGATTAGTAGAAATTTTATCCAGAAAATATATTTCTGGACAGTTATCAAATGCGATTGTTTTTACAATTCTTATTGTTGCTTTGATTTTTAAGCCAACAGGACTTTTTGGCAAGAAAATCAAAGAGAAAGTGTAGGAGGTTTCTATGAAAAAATTACATTTAAAGAAAACTACATTTACTACATTAATTACTCTTGCAACAATTATTGTAATTTATATAATAATGACCATACTTTCTAATACGGGTTCACTTTCATACTCAATGGCAGGTATGCTTCCACAAATTTGCGTGTGGATTATGATGGCAGTATCATTAAATCTTGTAGTAGGTGTACTGGGTGAATTAAGTCTTGGTCATGCTGGATTTATGTATGTAGGTGCTTTTACTGGGTGTGTATTTATTAAAATGGCTGAGAATACAATTTCTAATGAAATGGTAAGATTTGTATTGGGAATGGTTATTGGTGCTATTTTTGCTGCAATATTTGGACTTTTGATTGGGTCTACTGTTTTAAGACTACAAGGAGATTATCTTGCTATTGTTACACTTGCGTTTTGTGAAGTGATTAAAGGCATACTTGGTACAATTAACCTTGCTTTTGATTCTAATGGATTTCATATTAATATTACAACTGCTAATGACTTAACTGAGGCGGGTGTTAAAGCAGAAGATATTATAGTAAAAGGGTCGTATGGAATATCGAAAATACCAAGAGTTACAACTTTTACAATTGGTACAATACTTGTTATTATTACAGTTCTTATTGTATTTAATCTTGTTGATTCAAGAAGTGGTCGTGCAATTAAGGCAGTTAGAGATAATAAGATTGCGGCAGAGACTGTTGGAATTAATATTTCAAAATATCGTCTTCTTGCTTTTACAGTTGCGGCAGCAATTGCAGGTGTTGCAGGTGTGCTTTATGCAGGAAGTATGGGTAATCTTAAGCCAGAATGGTTTGACTTTAATGCATCCATAGATGTGTTAGTAATGGTAGTGCTTGGTGGTATGGGTAATATTCCAGGCTCAATCATTGCAACAATACTGTTAAAAGTCCTTCCAGAGAAAATTCGTTTCCTTGGAGATTACAGAATGATTATCTACGCAGTTGTATTAATTGTTATGATGATTTTCTCTTGGAATCCAAAATGCATTGAGCTTCGTAATAAGGTGAGCTTTGGTGTTAAAAAAATTGTTGGTAAGCTTTTTAAAAAGACTAAGAAGGAGGTTTCATAATTATGGCAATGCTTGATGTTACTAATTTAGGAATTTCCTTTGGTGGTTTACGTGCAGTAGACGGTTTCAATATTAAAATAGAAGAGGGTGCCCTTTACGGGCTTATCGGTCCTAATGGTGCCGGTAAAACAACTGTATTTAATCTTCTCACAGGTGTGTATACACCTGATACAGGCAAGGTTTTACTTGGTGGCGAGGATATTACAGGCAAATCCGTTGTTCAGATTAACAAATCAGGAATTGCACGTACTTTCCAGAATATCAGATTATTTGGTAAGATGTCCGTTCTTGATAATGTTAAAATCGGACTTCACAATATTCACAAATATCCTGCAATTGCAGGGATTCTCAAACTCCCAATTTATCATAAGAAGGAGAGAGAGATGAATGAAGTGGCAATGGAGCTTTTAAAGGTGTTTAATCTTCATGAGGATGCTGACACACTTGCAGCTAACCTTCCTTATGGTAAACAGCGTAAGCTTGAAATTGCCAGAGCTATGGCAACTAATCCAAAGCTTCTTTTGTTGGATGAACCGGCTGCGGGAATGAATCCTAATGAGACTTTGGAATTGGTTGAGACAATTGCTTTTGTAAGAGAGCACTTTAAAATGACAATTCTTCTCATTGAGCATGATATGAAGCTTGTATCAAGCATCTGTGAGGAATTAACAGTATTAAATTTTGGTAGTGTGCTTTGTCAGGGTAAGACTGAAGAAGTTCTTAATAACCCTGAGGTAATCAAGGCATATCTTGGAGAGTAGGAGGGTGTAAAATGGCATTACTTGAAGTTAAGAATCTGGAAGTGCATTATGGTGTTATTAAAGCCCTCAAAAATGTTAGCTTTGAGGTTAATCAGGGTGAAATTATTGCTTTGATTGGAGCTAATGGTGCGGGTAAGACTACCACTCTTCAGACTATTTCGGGAATTCTTCCTGTAACAAGTGGAAGCATTATTCTGGACGGTCAGGATATAACCAAGGTTCCTGCTCACAAAATTGTTAAAATGGGAATTTCCCAGGTTCCTGAGGGAAGACGTGTATTTTCCCAGCTTTCTGTTCTTGATAACCTTAAAATGGGTGCGTATATTCGTAAGGACAAAGCAGGAATTGAAAATGATCTTGCAGGTATTTATAAGAGATTTCCACGTCTTGAGGAACGTAAAAATCAGCTTGCCGGTACACTTTCAGGTGGAGAGCAGCAGATGCTTGCAATGGGACGTGCGTTAATGTCCCAGCCTAAGATTTTATTATTGGATGAGCCTTCAATGGGCTTATCTCCAATTCTCGTTTCTGAAATTTTTGACATTATTAAAGCTATTAATGAGTCAGGCACAACTGTGCTTTTGGTTGAGCAGAACGCCAAAAAGGCATTATCCATTGCGGACAGAGCATATGCTCTTGAAACCGGTAATGTGGTGGTATCCGGCAAGGCCTCTGACCTCATTAATGACGATAAAATTAAAAAAGCATATCTTGGAGAATAGAGATGAAAATTCATTCACTCAAATTCAGATTAACAATTATAATGGCCACTGTAATTACTATTGTAGTGGCCCTTATTTGTCTGTGTAACTACGCCTTTTTTGAAAAATATTATATTAATGAAAGAGTTAATCTTCTGAGAAAATCCTATGAACAACTTAAAACAGTCTGCCTTAGTGAAGAATATGACATTGATGCAGTTGAGGAGATAATTATAAAGCTTAATTCTGTTTATAATGTTCATTCAACTTATATTGATAATAAATGGCATATTGTGTACAGTTCAAGAACAGATAATAAGGACGCTCTTATTTTTTTTCAGGAATTAATTTTTAATCCGAATAATGATGTTGAAGTGATAGAAGAAAACAAAGAGTATTCAATTGTCAAAAATACTTCAAGGAATCAGAATTTTTCTTATCTTGAAATATATGGAACACTTGAGGATGGTTCGCAGATTTTGATGCAGATTACTCTTGATAGTATTGAAGAAAATGTGCATATTTTCAACGGTTTTGTACTGGTGCTGGGTATAATAATGCTTGTAATTGGTATCATTGTAATTTATTTTATTTCGGATATATTTACCAAGCCGGTTAATGAGCTTTCTCATATATCCAGACGTATGTCCGATATGGATTTTAGTATAAAATACACCGGGGATGACAAAAGTGAAATAGGTGTTCTTGGTCGTAGCATGAATGCCATGTCTATCGAGCTTGAGAAGAAAATTACAGAGCTTAAGGAAGCTAATATTGCACTTAAAAAGGATATCGAAATCAAAGATCGTAATGAAGAAATGCGAAGAGAATTCATATCCAATGTATCGCATGAACTAAAAACACCTCTTGCGATTATTCAAGGCTATGCGGAAGGGCTTAAAGAGGGGATTAATGATGACAGGGAAAGCTTTGAGTATTATTGTGATGTAATTATGGATGAGTCTGGTAAAATGAACAATATGGTGAAAAAGCTTTTAACCCTTAATCAGCTTGAATTTGGCAATGAGCCTGTAACATTGGAAAAAATCGAAATTAATGATTTCATTGCTTCAATTCTTAAAGCTAATATGCTTAGAATGGAACAAAAGGACATAACGGTAATTTTTGAACAGACAGATAAAACATATGTTATGTTTGATTCTATGCAACTGGAAGAGGTTTTTGTAAATTATTTATCTAATGCATATAATCACTGTGAAGGAGAAAAACAAATCAAAATTACTGTTTCCTCTGAGGGTGGTATGGTAAAGATAAGTGTGTTTAACACTGGAAAAAATATTCCTGATGAGGATATAGAACGAATCTGGGAGAAGTTCTATAAGGTGGATAAAGCAAGAACCAGAGAATATGGAGGAAATGGCATTGGACTATCTATTGTAAAAGCCATTCTGGACAAATATAATGCTAAATATGGTGTTCAAAATCATAAAAATGGTGTTGAATTTTGGTTTAGCGTTAATAACTAGTTGTTGTTTGATTGTAAAAGTGGTAAAATTACCTTAACAAATACTTTTAAAGTGAGGAATTGCTTTGAAGAAAAGATTATTTTGCGGTTTAAGTTTAATTTTATGTTTTATAATGATGACCGGCTGTGGAATGGGAATTGACCTGGATTCTAAGGAAAATGATCTCATTGCAGAATATGCAGCGGGTGTTATGCTTATGCATTCGCATTATTATGATGACAGATATGATAAGCCTTGGATTTATGATACCGAGACCGAAACAGAGGAAGCTACAGTTGATGAGCCTGCTACAGAAGAGCCGTCGACTGAGAATCCCACAGCTGAGAATGCTACTTCAGAAAATACTACATCAGAGAATACGACAAGTGGTACAACTGATAATCCTACAAGCGATGGAAGCGTGAAACCTTCAGGTGATGGTAATAGTACAGGTGGAGAAACTTCTGCGGAGGAGCCGGAGGTTCTTGATTTAACAAAGGCGTTTGGGACTCATCCTGTAGAAGTTAACTATGTGGATTTTGTTGTTTGTGATTCCTATGATGTTGACCCGGAAGGTTTTTTTGAAATTGTTCCGGATGAAGGCTGTAGCTTTTTGGTGTTGAATTTTACACTTAATAATCGTTCGTTTGTTAAGCAGACTGTTAATACTTCAGGTGAAGATGTTATTATCAGACTGACTGTTAATGATAAGAATAAATACAACAATTATGATGCTTCTATGCTTTTAAATGATTTAACAGTCCTTTCGGATATTACATTGGAGTCCAGGGAAGTGTATAATACAGTGATATTATATATGATTCCAACTGAGGTTGCTGATAATGTTGATACAATGTATATTGAAGTGGCCAGCGATATTGAGAACAAGGGCACGCTTGTTCTTAAATAAAAAGATTATAAATTGTCTTCATAACTTCGTATTTTGTCATACGGATTTATGAAGACTCTTTTATTTTGAAAAATAATATGTTATAATTATTATAATTATTTGTGCGAAGACTGGGAGGTATTTTATGGATACTAGCATTTTATTGGAGAACGGTACCAACGAGCTGGAATTGTTGGAATTTATGATTGGAGAGAATCATTACGGAATTAATGTTGCTAAGGTTAGAGAAATTATTCCTTATCCTAAGGTAACACCGGTACCTAATGCTCATCCAAGCGTGGAAGGTATTATTATGCCACGAGACACTATGATTACAGTAGTTGATTTGGCTAAGGCAACAGGAGCACCATCTACTGATGCCAGAACGGATATGCTTATTATTACTAATTTTAACAAGTTACATATTGGTTTTCATGTGGAACGTGTGTGTGGAATACATCGTGTATCATGGGCTGACATTGCTACCCCTGATGAGACTGTAAGCTCAGCAGGTGCGGGAATGACAACAGGTGTTGTTAAGTTGAACGGTAAATTAATTATTATCCTTGATTTTGAGAGTATTGTAAGTGATATTGCTCCCGCAACAGGCCTTAAGGTTCAGGAAGTGGAGAAGTTTTCCGAAAGAGAGAGAAATACAATTCCTATTTATATGGCAGAGGATTCAGCTTTGTTAATGAAACTAATTTCTGATTCTCTTAATAAAGCCGGATATACCAATCTTAATATGTCACAGAACGGTCAGGATTGCTGGGACAAGCTTTCCGCTCTTGCAAAAGAATATCCTAAGTCAATTACAGACCATGTTAAATGTGTTATTACAGATATAGAGATGCCTATGATGGACGGACACAGACTTACCAAGCTTATTAAGACGGACTCTGTGCTTAAAAATGTTCCTGTTGTAATTTTCTCATCACTTATTTCAGATGAGATGAGAAGAAAGGGTGAGCAGCTTGGTGCGGATGTACAGATGTCTAAGCCGGAGATAGGACTTCTTGTTGAGGAAATCGATAAATTATTACTTAAGTAGTTTTGGAGGCTGCGATGGCAGATAATAACGAGGAAGAGTACCTTGATGCCCTTCTTAAGAGTATGTTAAACAGTGATGACGGCAGTACCGATACGGATATGCCGTCTAGTTCTGTGGCTGATGAATTTGACTCGTCAGAAGATGATGATATGGCTATGTTAACCAGAATGTTAATGGATGATAATAACATACCGTTTGATGACGAGGACTCGGACGACAGTTCACATTTTGTTGAACCAATACCAATTGAACATAGCGATATGGAAAGCTTTTTGTCCCTTGATGACTTGTTGAATTCGGCAACTAACAATGAGTCAGGGGATGTTGTGATGCCTGAAGAAGAGCCGGAGATTACACCTATACAATCAGAAGAGCCAGTTGCTTTTTCTGAACCAGTTGCTTTGGAGGAGGAAGATGCTGTTGCAGAAGATACAACTGCACAAGAAGAACCGGCAGAAACTATACCTGAAGAAGATTTATCCGATGATGATTTCTTTGGAGATTTCGATGAAATAGGGGCACTTTTTTCTAATGAGAGTACTTCTGTTAATGAAGAAGCATTAAGAAGAGCCATGATTGAAAGCGATGAGCCTATGGTTCATGATAGTGAATTAGAGAGAGAACTTGCAGATATACTTGCTCTTGACGAGGGAATGAGCATATCAGATATTCCTGATGAGCAACCGGAGGAAAAATTGTCCGAAGAAGAATTGTTCAGAGTGCAGGGTATAGAGTCTCCTGATACAGCGGATACAAGTGATGAAGATGCTGAGGAGGCCCCTAAAAAAGGACTTATGGCTTTGTTCGGAAAGAAAGCCAAGAAGGAAAAAAAGGAAAAGGAACCAAAAGCCAAGAAAGAGAAAAAGGCTAAACCTTCCAAACCTAAGAAGGAGAAAACATCTTTTAAGGATTTTATTTCCCAATTTGATGATGAAGAGGATAATCAGTCAGCTGATAATAATCAGAAATTGATTGATGAACTGTATAAGGATAAGAATTCACTGGATGACGTGGATTTGGATGATGAAGATAATAAGGGCAAGAAAGGTAAAAAGGCTAAGAAAGAGAAAAAGGCCAAAACTCCTAAAGCCAAAAAGCAAAAAGCCCCTAAGGAACCAAAAGAGCCTAAAGCGGTTATTCTACAGGAAAAAATTCACATAGGCAAAATTGGAGGAGTTATTATAACTCTTTTGATTATTGTATTTTTGTTTGGTGGATTTTTTGGCGTTCGTTTTATCAATTACCAGCTTACTATTAATTCTGCTAAGAAATATTTTGAGATGGGTAATTATGATATGGCTTACAATGAAGTGTCAGGCATGGATATAATGGATAAGGATAAAAAATTCTATAATCAGCTAAGAACTGTTATGATAGTATATCAGGGTTATGAATCTTATAATAATTATATTGAGCTTAAGCAGGAAGCTAAGGCATTGGATGCTTTAATTAATGCTGTCGGACGCAAACAACAGGTGGGAAATGACGCCTTGCTTTACGAGGTTGAGGATGAAGTTAATGCTGTTTATGAACAGATTTTATCCATTTTGGAATTCTACGAAATAGACGAACAGATGGCTCTTGATATGTACATAATGACTAATTATGATGAGTATTATGAGACACTTATGGAGTTCGAAGGAGTAGCACAATGATTGCAATAATAGATTATGATGCAGGGAATATCAAAAGTGTGGAAAAAGCTTTTGAATATCTTGGGGTTGAAACGGTTACTACCAGAGATGAAAAAGTTATTCTTGGTGCGGATAAGGTTGTTTTACCGGGAGTTGGTGCGTTTGGTGATGCAATGCGCAAGCTTGAAGAATACAGTCTTGTCGAAGTTATTCATAAGGTTGTAGCTGACAAAACACCGCTTCTTGGAATTTGCCTTGGACTTCAGTTGTTGTTTGAAAGCAGCGAGGAAAGTCCTGGTGTTAATGGTCTTGGAATTCTTAAGGGTCAGATTTTAAGATTTTCAGAGAATACTGACCTTAAAATACCACAGATTGGGTGGAATTCACTGGAAATATCTCCGATGTCAAGATTGTTTAAGGATATTCCTAATCAGTCCTATGTGTATTTTGTTCATTCTTATTATCTTAATGCTAAGGATGAGGATGTTGTGGCTGCTACCTGTGAATATGCTAATCATTTTCATGCAGCTGTCGAAAAGGATAATGTATATGCATGTCAGTTTCATCCGGAAAAAAGTAGTGAAACAGGACTGAAAATATTGCAAAATTTTGCTGATTTGTAGGAGTTGCTTATGTTTACAAAAAGAATTATTCCTTGTCTGGATTGTAATAACGGAAGAGTTGTTAAAGGAACTAATTTTGTTAATTTAAGGGATGCAGGGGACCCGGTGGAGGTTGCAGCTGCATATGATAAGGCGGGCGCGGATGAGCTGGTGTTTCTCGATATAACAGCTACTTCGGACGGCAGAAATACTACTGTTGATTTAGTACGTAAGGTGGCAGAAAAGGTTTTTATTCCTTTTACCGTTGGTGGAGGAATCAGGTCTGTGGAGGATTTTAAACTTCTTTTAAGAGAGGGCGCTGATAAGATTTCGGTTAATTCTGCAGCAATTTCAAATCCACAGCTTATAAGTGATGCCGCTGATAAATTTGGCAGCCAGTGTGTGGTAGTTGCCATTGATGCCAAGAAGAGAGCAGATGGTTCCGGTTGGGATGTGTATCGTGCTGGTGGAAGAGTTAATACAGGTCTTGATGCGGTGGAATGGGCTATGAAGGCTGATAGGCTTGGAGCTGGAGAGATACTTTTGACAAGTATGGATTGTGACGGAACCAAAGCAGGATACGATTTGGATTTGACTAAGATTATTGCGTCCAATGTTTCTATTCCTGTTATTGCATCGGGAGGAGCTGGTAATATGGAGCATTTTTATGATGCTTTTGCCAAGGCTAATGCGGATGCGGTTCTTGCTGCTTCATTATTTCATTATAAGGAATTAGAAATTATGGATTTGAAGAAATACCTTTATGACAAAGGCGTTTCTGTGAGGTTATAAGCGTGGCGGCTATTAGTAATGATTGGTTAGATGAAATTAAATCTGAATTTAATAAAGATTATTATAGGGAGCTGTATGATTTTGTAAGGCAGGAATATGGTCGAACTACAGTGTTTCCGCCTAAGGATGACATTTTTAATGCGTTTCATTCAACACCTTTAAGCAATGTTAAGGTTTTGCTTTTGGGGCAGGACCCTTATCATAATTACAATCAGGCTCACGGACTTAGTTTTTCAGTTAAGCCAGGACAGGATATTCCCCCATCTTTGCAGAACATATATAAGGAACTTAATGATGATTTGGGATGTTATATTCCTAATAATGGTTATCTTCAAAAGTGGGCTGAGCAGGGTGTTCTGTTATTAAATACAGTTCTTACAGTGAGAGCTCATGAAGCAAATTCTCATAAAGGACGTGGCTGGGAACAGTTTACAGATGCAGTTATCGGTGTAGTTAATTCAATTGACAGACCTATAGTGTATTTTTTGTGGGGAGCTCCTGCACAGAAAAAAGTAACTATGCTTAATAATCCAAAGCATCTGATTTTGCAGGCACCTCATCCGTCACCTTTGTCAGCATATAGGGGATTTTTTGGCTGTAAACATTTTAGCCAATGCAATGAATTTCTTAAGGCAAATGGAATTGAACCGATTGACTGGCAGATTGAGAATATATAGTTGACAAATTCAGTAAAAAATAATATACTTTAATTAGTGATAATTTAATAATTTAATGAAAAAGGCAAACTTATCGAAAGGTAAGGACGCAAAGCCAAAGGGTCTTAAGTTTTATACTATGACAGCCGGTTACCATAAGCTACATAAGATGTAACTACAAGACTCTAAAATTATATTTTTAGAGTCTTTTTGTTTTCTAAAGAATTAGGCGGATGCGATGGGGACCATACCTCTTAAGTTTGATTTTTCAAAACTATTTAGGAGGTAATGGGTATAATGGTAAAATTTAAAAAGAGTATTGCATTAATTGTTGCAATTAGTATGTTGCTTCCGGCGCAGGTTATGTCAGCTGATGGGGTGGTTACAGATGACAGCCAGTGGGAGCTTGTTTGGAGCGATGAATTTGATGGAGATTCTCTTAATGAGAATAATTGGGCATATGAGACCGGAAGCGGATATAATAACGAAGCACAGTACTACACTGAAGATAATGTTTCTGTCAGTGAAGGGACATTAAAAATTACTGCGAAGAAGGAAAGTGTCGGAGGATATAAATATACATCCGGCAGACTTGAGACTATTACTGAGGATGGAGATGCACTTTTTTCTACCAAATACGGAAGAATAGAGGCTAGAATTAAACTGCCGGAAGGAGAGGGGTTATGGCCGGCATTCTGGATGCAGCCTGTTGCTGATGAATATGGCAGTTGGCCATTATCTGGTGAAATCGATATTATGGAAGCTAGAGGCCGTATTACTAATGAAGTTAATGGTGCCATTCATTTTGGAGAAACCAGACCTTTTAACAGACAGCTTAATGATACATATACTTTTTCATCTGATACAGATATTACAGATTTTCATATATATGCAATTGAATGGAAAGAGAATGAGATTATCTGGTATGTGGATGGAGAGGAGTATTTCAGAGCCAGCAACTGGTATACAATGTCCGATGATGGTGTGATTGCAGAATATCCTGCTCCGTTTAATAAGGAGTTTTATATTATTCTTAATCTTGCTGTTGGTGGAGATTATGATGATAACAGACTACCTTATGATGAGGCACTTCCTGCTACAATGGAAGTAGATTATGTAAGAGTATATCATAATGTGAATGGATATCAGGAAACCGGTATTACAATGCCGGAGGGAACAAGGGATGAGGCTGCATCAGCTATTATTCCTTTGTATGACAATGGTAATCTTTTATCGGATATTAATTTTGAAACTATTAATGAAAATATTGTAAATATTCAAAATATAGATATTACTACGCATAACTGGTATTTTACTACCAACAAACATATTCCGGGTTCTGCAATACTTACCAAGAACATATATAACGGCAGCACATACGTTAATATTGATATAACAGATGCTGGTTCCCAGGTATATGCTATTCAGCTTATCCAGCAACTGCCGCTGGCAGAAGGATATGTGTACAAAGTAAAATTTGATGCAATGAGTCCGGATGGTGACAGAACTATTAAGGTAAAAGCATATGGAGAACAAAATTATTGCAGCTCCTATGTAGCATCTCTTACAGATAAGATGCAGACTTATGAGTTTTCATTTATGATGTCTGAGGCAAGTGATATGGATGCTATGCTCCAGATGAATCTGGGAGGGAATGCCGGTGATTTGGTTATTGGTAATGTTAGTGTAATTATGATAAACAATGCCACATCTACAAGTGTTAAAGAGGAGATTGAGACACCGGTAGAAGATAGTACAAGGGACACAACGGTGGAAGAGTCCAAAGAAGATGTTGCAGATGATTCTTCATATGAAACTATTGAGGAGACAACAGAGGAGTCTGACAAAGTAACTACAGAGGAGACTATAGAAGAGTCCGAAGAAACAACTACAGAGGAGCCTATAGAAGATGGCACGGATAATAATTCGTCCAAATCCTCATCAGGAAACAGTTCAGGTGTTAAGGAATTCCTTAACAGATTTAAGAATTGGTTATTCAATAGATAACATATAGAACAAAGAGGTCACTTGCCTACGGGCAAGGGGCCTCTTTGTAAAATCATTATTTGTCTAAATTTTTCTGTGCTGTTGCAAGCATTAACTTAATTCTGTTAAGCTGGTTAACCTCACTTGCACCTGCATCATAATCTACAGCAATAATGTTGGCTTCCGGAAAAGCGAGTCGTAATTCTTTGATTACACCTTTTCCAACAATGTGGTTTGGAAGACAACCAAATGGCTGGGTACATACAATGTTAGGTACTCCCATATGAATAAGCTCGACCATTTCGGCGGTCAAAAGCCAGCCTTCACCGGTCTGGTTACCATTGGATACATAAGGAAGGGCAAGCTTAACCATTTCCTTAATGTTTGATGGAGGAGTGAATCTATTGCTCTTCTTAAGATATTTTCTTGAGCTCTTTCTAAATACTTCAAAAATGGAGATAACCAGATTTGAAATAAATTTGGACTTCTTGGATGCTCCAAGATGCTCCGTTTTGAAATTACCATTCTCTGCACAGTATAAGAAGAAACCGATAAAATCAGGAACAACAGCCTCAGCACCTTCTTTTTCAAGAAGTTCAACTATTCGGTTATTACCAACAGGATGGAATTTAACAAGAATTTCTCCTACAACACCTACTCTTGGTTTCTTAATATCAAGAAGTGGGAGTTTATCAAATTCTTCAATCATCCACTTAATGTCTTTGTTAAACTGTCTCATAGACAGATGTTTTCCGGCAAGTGATTTCATACAATGAGCTTTAACCTTAGCTGCAAGCTCGTTAGCAGAGCCGGGAACGGCTTCGTATGGTCTTGTTCTGTAGAGAACATTCATATACACATCGCCGTACTGGAGTGCCATAAGGGCACGTTTAAGTACCTTAGGTGTATATTTGAAACCGGAGTTGGTCTCGATACCACTAAAGCTTAGTGAAACAACTGGAATATGTTCCATACCGGCTTTTTTCAAAGCACGACGAATAAATCCTATATAGTTACTTGCTCGACATCCACCACCGGTCTGGGTAATGACAACGGCAGTTTTGCTAAGGTCGTACTGACCGGACAGCAGAGCTTCCATAATCTGGCCAACAATAATGATGGAAGGGAAGCAGGCGTCGTTGTTAACATATTTAAGCCCTACATCTACGGAGGATTTCTCCATATTATTAAGCATTACAATATTGTAGCCACAAGAATTAAGTGCAGGCTCAAGGAAATCAAAATGCAATGGAGAAAGCTGTGGACACAGAATTGTATAATTCTGGTCACGCATTTCTTCTGTAAATTCAACTCTTTCATAGGCGGAAGATTCAACTTTACGTACATACTGATTTTTGTCTCTAACCTTAAGTGCAGCAATAAGAGAACGGATTCTGATTCTTGCAGCACCAAGGTTATTAACCTCGTCGATTTTAAGTACAGTATAAATCTTACCACCGGATGCTAAAATATCATTGACGGCGTCTGTTGTAACAGCATCAAGACCACAACCAAAGGAGTTGAGCTGAATCATATCAACATCATCCCTTGTCTTAACAAAAGCAGCTGCAGCGTACATTCTGGTATGATATGTCCACTGGTCCATAACAATTATTGGTCGTTCAACCTCAGCTAAATGGGAGATGCTGTCTTCTGATAAAACAGCTATACCATATGAATTAATCAAATCAGGAATACCATGATTGATTTCAGGGTCAATATGGTAAGGACGTCCGGCAAGAACAATAGCGCGTCTTCCGGTTTCCTCAATGTATTTTAAGGTTTCTTCACCTTTTTTCTGAATATCAAGTCTGCATTTTAACATTTCATCCCATGCTATTTTGCAAGCTTCAGCAACTTCAGCAGCAGGAATGTTCATTTCTTTGCCAAATACCTTAATTAATTCCTTGCGTGCAACTTCTTCGCTGGCAAAGGATACAAAAGGATTCATGAAATTAACATTATTTTCCTTAAGTTCTTCTACGTTATTTTTGATGTTTTCGCCGTAGGAGGTTACGATAGGGCAGTTGAAGTGATTGTTACAACCCTCGCTTTCACATCTCTCGTATGGAATACAAGGGTAGAAGATGAATTTAATGCCCTGCTTAATTAACCATGAAATATGTCCGTGAACCAGCTTTGCCGGATAACATTCGGACTCACTTGGAATTGATTCAATTCCTAATTCGTATATTTTACGGCTTGATGGAGGGGAGAGTACAACTCTATAGCCAAGTCTGGTGAAAAATGTATGCCAGAATGGGTAGTTTTCGTACATATTAAGGCATCGTGTGAGACCTACCACACCACGTGGTGCCTTATCCTCATCAAGGGATTCGTATTCAAAAATTCTTTTGTTCTTATAATCATAGAGATTAGGAACCTTGTCTTTATTTTTTTCTTTGCCAATACCACGTTCGCAACGGTTTCCTGACACAAACTGACGTCCGCCTGTAAATCTGTTGATTGTAAGAAGACAGTGGTTAGTACAACCCTGACATCTTGTCATAGTAGTGGTATATTCCAAAGAATTAATATGTTCAATTGAAAGAGTAGTCGTTGGCTGACCATTGTATCTTTCTCTTGCAATTAATGCAGCACCGAAAGCACCCATAATACCTGCAATATCAGGTCTTATTGCGTGTACACCGGCAATCTGCTCAAAGCTTCTTAATACGGCATTGTTGTAGAAGGTTCCACCCTGTACTACAATGTTTTCGCCCAAATCCTTGGCATCTGATAATTTAATTACCTTATATAAAGCATTTTTAATTACAGAATAAGCAAGACCTGCTGAAATATCATCTACTCCGGCACCTTCTTTCTGCGCCTGTTTAACCTTAGAGTTCATAAAAACAGTACATCTGGTTCCTAAATCAATAGGATGCTTGGCAAAAAGTGCGGCGGTTGCAAAATCCTGAACAGAATAGTTAAGGGATTTTGCAAAGGTCTCTATAAATGAACCACAACCTGATGAGCAAGCCTCGTTAAGCTGTACACCATCAACGGTGCGGTCTTTTATCTTAATACATTTCATATCCTGACCACCGATATCAAGGATGCAGTCAACATCAGGATTAAAGAAAGCAGCGGCATAGTAATGAGATACGGTTTCAACTTCACCTTCATCCAACATTAATGCAGCCTTAATAAGGGCTTCACCATATCCTGTAGAGCAGGAGCGCACAATATTAACACCCTCAGGTAATTTGCTATAAATATCTTTAATAGCTCTAATGGATGTAGCAAGAGGGCTTCCGTTATTATTATCATAGAATGAGTATAATAATGAGCCGTCTTCAGCAACAAGGGCAACCTTAGTGGTTGTAGAACCGGCATCAATACCCATAAAACAATTACCTTTGTATGTAGAGAGGTCTGATTTCTGTACGCAGGCACTTTCATGACGGGAGATGAATTCATCAAATTCCTCCTGTGAAGCAAAAAGCGGTTCCATACGCTCAACCTCAAAATCCATTTTAATATTAGATGCAAGCATATCAATTAAAGTATCAAGCTCAGCTGGCTGGTCTTCCTTATATGTCATTGCTGAACCAATAGCTGCGAACAAATGAGAATTGTCCGGAGCAATAATATATTCATCTGTAAGATTAAGTGTTCTAATGAAAGCATTTTTTAGCTCGGATAAGAAATGAAGCGGGCCACCCAAAAATGCAACATGACCACGAATTGGCTTACCACAGGCAAGACCACTAATGGTCTGATTAACAACAGCCTGGAAAATAGAAGCGGCCAAATCTTCCTTGGTAGCACCTTCATTAATTAAAGGCTGGATATCTGTTTTGGCAAAAACACCACAACGGGCAGCGATAGGATATATTGCCTTGTAATTCTTGGCATATTCATTAAGTCCAGAGGCATCAGTCTGAAGAAGTGAAGCCATCTGGTCGATGAAAGAACCTGTACCGCCGGCACAAATTCCGTTCATTCTCTGGTCAACACCATTGGTAAAATATATAATCTTAGCATCCTCACCACCTAACTCAATGGCAACATCTGTTTTAGGAGCGTAGTAGCTTAATGCTGTGGATACAGCAACTACCTCCTGGTTAAATGGCACGTTAAGATGGTTAGCAAGAGTAAGTCCGCCGGAACCTGTAATAACAGGATATACTGTAGTAGGACCTGTGATTTCTTTAGCTTTTCTTAATAGTGATGCAAGTGTTTCCTGAATATTGGCATAATGACGCTCATAATCGGAGAAAATAATTTTGTTATCTTCGTCTAAAATTGCAATCTTTACGGTTGTGGAACCAATATCGATTCCTAATTTTAATAAGTTCTTCATACTGTCCGGTATACACCATACCTCCTTTGTTATATATATACTAAATAGGAAATATTTTAAACGTTAACCAAATTATTATATAACACGAAAAATAAAAATTCAATCTATTTAGTATATTTATTATAGAAGTTGACAAAAATTTGTAAGGAAAATATAATAGATTGTTAGAGGTTAAAGAAATTTTCAAAGAAAGGATGTGGTTACATGGATAGTTGTAGTCAACCGGACAATTTATCTTACTTAATATGTAATAATATATGTGGCCGCAGTGCAGATATGTAGTATGCTTTGCCACATAAGAAGGAGGGCATATGCTGAGAAAATTTCAAACAACGGAAAGCGGAGTGCTTCAGATTGACGGCTATGATAACGGATGCTGGATTGCTTTGACCAATCCTACTGCTGATGAGCTTAGAGAAGTGGCAGACCAGTATAATGTAGCTTTGGACGATTTGAGAGCTCCATTGGATGAAGAAGAAAGATCACGTATTGAAGTAGAAGATGAATACACCCTTATTTTGGTGGATATTCCTACTATTGAAGAACGTAATGATAAGGATTGGTACGGAACAATTCCTTTGGCTATTATTGTGTGTAATTCTGCAATTATAACAGTATGTCTGGAAGAGACCCCTGTTTTAACTGCATTTATGGATGGAAGAGTAAGAAACTTCTATACATATATGAAGACAAGATTTATTTTTCAGATATTGTATAGAAATGCCACTTTATATCTTAATTACCTTAGAATTATTGACAGACGTAGCGACAGTATTGAGCAGAAACTTCACGAAGCTACCAGAAACAGGGAGCTTATTGAGCTTTTGGAATTGGAAAAGTCACTGGTATTCTTTACCACATCTTTAAAATCGAATGAAGTAGTATTGGAAAAGCTTTTAAAGTCCAATGCAATTAAGAAATATCCTGAAGATGAGGATTTGATTGAGGATGTAATCGTAGAGAATAAGCAGGCTATCGAAATGGCAAGTATATATAGTGGAATTCTTAATGGTACAATGGATACCTTCGCTTCGGTTATTTCCAATAATCAGAACAGCGTTATGAAGTTACTTGCAACAGTTACAATCGTTCTTTCCATACCAACTATGATTGCCAGCTTTTATGGCATGAATGTTAACACAGCGGGAATGCCTTTTGCGGACAGTCCGTGGGGATTTTTGATTGTAATCGGAATTTCAACTGTTATTTCACTAATTATGGTATTTGTTTTTCGTAAAAAAGATTTATTTTAACGAGGAAGCATTATATGAACTTTATGTATAAGTTAGAAAGAAAATTCGGAAGATATGCAATTAAGAATTTATCATTAATTCTTATTTTGTGCTATGCAGCGGGATATATTATTGAGTTTACCAATCCGAATTTTTTGAGTTATCTGACACTTGACCCTTATGCAATAGTACATGGGCAGGTGTGGAGAATTGTGAGCTGGATTATAGTTCCACCACCGAATGAAAATATAATATTTGCAATTATTATGCTGATTTTTTATTACTCAATCGGAACTACCCTGGAGAGAACATGGGGAACCTTCCAATATAATGTATATTTGTTTTCGGGTATGATTTTTACCTTAATTGGAAGTTTCCTTTTGATGGGATACTGTTATTTGTTCAGGGGAGAAGAGCTGGAGTTGATTTCTAACGGAATGGATAATGGAGCGGCATTATATTTTAGAAGCTTGTCCTATTCCTTTAGCACCTATTATGTAAATATGTCGATTTTTCTGGCTTTTGCGGCTACGTATCCGAATGAAAAAGTGCTTCTTATGTTCTTTATTCCGATTAAGGTTAAAGTGCTTGGAATTATTTATGGAGCATTTTTGGTGTATGAGATGATAGCTGGAGCTACCATGACTGCTTTTGGATTTGTATATCCTTTTGCCATTGGTTCATCTTTATTGAATTTTATTGTATTTTTCTTCACTACAAGAAGATATATCCATAAGAGCAGGTCTCAGAAGGAATTCAATAAGAAAATTAATAAGATAAAAAGGGAAGAGAAACAGGCAATGTATTCTGGTGCTACGAAACATAAATGTGCACTTTGTGGTAAAACGGAGAAGGATGGGGATAATCTAGTGTTCAGATATTGCTCTAAGTGTAATGGTAGCTTTGAGTTCTGTCAGGACCATATTTATACACATATTCATAAGGAATAGTTAAAAAAGTGCTTGCATTTTCAAAACAAAGTGCTATAATACTAACTAATGTAATAAGATTTTTATGCTAGAGTGAGCTTTTCGGAGCTCACTCTTTTATGTGAAAGGAAGTGACTGTGTGTCAAAAAGAGACGATTATGAGTCAAAGGCAACCGAGCTTATTATGCCAATCATTGAAGCTAATAATTATGAATTAGTGGATTTGGAGTATGTCAAAGAGGGGTCAAGCAAATACCTTAGAGCATACATTGATAAGCCGGGTGGAATTACGGTGGAGGATTGTGAAATCGTAAGTCGTGCCTTCAGCGACAAGCTGGACGAAAAGGATTTTATTGATGAAGCTTATATTCTGGAGGTTAGTTCTCCGGGACTTGGAAGACCTTTTAAGAAGGATAAGGATTTTGAGCGCAATCTTAATGAAGAGGTTGAGTTTAAGCTGTATAAGGCAGTGGACCACAAAAAAGATTTCGTTGGACTTTTAAGAGCTTATGATAAGGATAAAATCACTATCGAATTTGAAGACGGCAGTACAATGGATTTCGAAAGAGCCAATTTAGCAATTATTAGACAAACAGTGTATTTTTAAAGGAGGATAAAACAAAATGAACAAGGAATTAATCGAAGCACTTAATGCTTTAGAAAAGGAGAAGAAAATTAATAAGGAAACAATTTTTACTGCAATTGAAAATTCCTTATATACAGGTTGTAAGAATCACTTCGGTAAGGCTGACAATTTTACTGTTAAGATTGACAGAAAGACCGGTGATTTTAACGTAACAGCAGCTAAAGAAGTTGTTGAAGTTGTAGAGGATGATGTAACACAGATTAGTCTTGCAGAAGCTAAGATGTTAAGCTCAGGCTATGAATTAGGTGACACCGTTAATGTGGAAATTAAATCTGAGAAGCTTGGAAGAATTGGTGTTCAGGCAGCAAAGGGTGTAATCACTCAGGCAATTCGTGAAGAAGAAAAGAGAGTAGTATTTGATGAATACTACAGCAAGGAAAAAGATATTATGACAGGTATCGTTCAGAGATATGCAGGAAGAAATCTTATTATTAACCTTGGAAGACAGGATGCTATCCTTAATGAAAGCGAAATGGTTAAGGGTGAGAGATTCAAACCAAAAGACAGAGTTAAGGTGTATGTTCTTGAAGTTAAGAGCGACCACAAGGGACTCAGAGTTCTTGTTTCAAGATCTCATCCGGACCTTGTTAAGAGATTATTTGAAAATGAAGTTGGTGAAATCAGAACAGGTGTTGTTGAGATTAAGAGTATCGCAAGAGAAGCCGGTTCAAGAACTAAAATGGCTGTATGGGCTAAAAATCCTGATGTGGATGCTGTTGGTGCCTGCGTTGGTGTTGAAGGATGCAGAGTTAACAGTGTGGTTGATGAGCTTAGAGGCGAAAAAATCGACATTATCAGCTGGAGCGATAATCCAGCGAACCTCATTGAGAACGCATTAAGTCCTGCAAAGGTTGTTGCTGTATGGGCGGACGATGAAGAAAAGACTGCACAGGTTATTGTTCCTGATTATCAGTTATCCCTTGCTATTGGTCGTGAAGGACAGAATGCAAGACTTGCAGCACGTCTTACAGGATTTAAGATTGATATCAAGAGTGAGACACAGGCAAAGGAACTTGGACTCATTGATTTTGATATGTATGCTGATGAAGAATACGATGAATATGATGAGAACTATGATGGAGAATATTAAGAATATTCCGACGAAAACTAATATAGGTAAAACATATGGCAGTTGTTAAAAAAATACCACAGAGACAGTGTGTTGGATGTGGTGAGAATAAAGACAAAAAAAGCATGATGAGAGTAATCAAAAATAGTGAGAACGAAATTCTTCTGGATGATACAGGCAAGAAAAACGGCAGAGGAGCATATATTTGTAAATCAATGGATTGTTTTTCAAAGGCTGTAAAAAATAAAGGACTTGAACGTTCTCTTAAAACCCAGATTCCATCTGCTGTATATGATGAGCTGCTTAAGGAGATGGAGAAGTATGAAACAAGATAGTATTATTTCCCTCATCGGAATAGCCAAAAGAGCCGGTAAGGTTGTAAGCGGTGAGTTTTCCACAGAGAAAGCCATTAAAGAGCAAAAAGCAAAGCTTGTCATAGTAGCAAAAGACGCTTCGGATAACACTAAAAAGTTATTCACTAACAAGACGAATTTTTATAATATTCCGTTGATTATATACGGTGATAAGGATTCCCTTGGTCATGGGATTGGTTGCGAAATGCGTACATCGGTAGGTATTCTTGATGAAGGCTTCGCAAATGCAATAATCAAGAAATTAGGAGGTTAGTGTAACTAAATGAGAGTTCGCGAATTATCAAAAGAATTAAATATAACAAATAAAGAATTGATAGAGTATTTATCAGTTCATAACAGCGAAATTAAGAGCCATAACAGTTCTATTACAGAGGATGAAGTTGTAATGGCTAAGAAAAAATTCAGTGCTCCTGAACTGACGGCTAAAGAGCCTGCTAAGGAGCCGGTTAAATCAGAGACAAAAGAAACTGTCAAGGAGTCCGCAAAAGAAGTAGCAAAGGAGCCTGCTAAAGAGCAGTCACAGGGGGAAAAAGCTGCACAGGATAAAGCTCCTAAAAAGAATATTACAAGGGTATTTAATCCACAGTATTCTGGAAGAAAAGAAATAAGAGACAGAGAAAGAAGACCTGAAGGCAGAGGTCCACGTCCGGATGGAAGAGAGAGAAGACCAGAAGGTGGTCGCCCAGAGGGTAGACCGGAGAGAAGACCTGACGGACTTCGCCCAAGTGAAAGATTTGCCCAGAAACATGATGGTCAGCGTCCAAGTGACAGATTTGGACACAAGCCGGAAGGACAGCGTCCAAGCGACAGATTTGCCCAGAAGCATGAAGGACAGCGCCCAAGCGACAGATTTGGACAGAAACCTGAGGGACGTTCTGAGGGCAGACCTGAAGGAAGAGAAAGAAGAGCTGAAGGTGGTCGTCCGGAGGGCAGACCTGAAGGAAGAGAAAGAAGAGCTGAAGGCGGTCGTCCGGAAGGAAGACAGAACTTTAACGATAACCGCAGAGGTCAGAATGACAGAGGCTTCAGAAAAGAAGATAAGAATGTTGTAGCATCTTTTGATGGCGCTGATGCAATGAAGGACAGAGAGGCAAAAGAGCAGAGAAGCAGAGAGCGTGAGAATCGTAGAAAGGATAATTCCTTCTATGACAGACCTGAGCGTCAGGAGAATACAAAGGCTCTTGAAAAGGCTAAGAAGAATAAGCCACAGCTACAGCCTAAGAAGGAAGAGGAGGAAACAATTAAGACACTTGTTCTTCCAGACACATTAACAATTAAAGAGCTTGCTGATAAGATGAAAGTAACACCTGCTGTAGTTGTTAAAAAGTTGTTCTTAAAAGGAACTGTTGTAACAATTAATCAGGAAATTGATTTTGATACAGCGGAGGAAATTGCTCTTGAATTTAACTGTATCTGTGAGCATGAAGTTAAGGTTGACGTTATTGAGGAGCTTCTTAAAGAAGAAGAGGAAGATCCAGCTACACTTGTGTCAAGACCACCAGTTGTCTGTGTAATGGGTCATGTAGACCATGGTAAAACATCACTTCTTGATGCAATTCGTTCATCTAATGTTACATCAAGAGAAGCCGGTGGAATTACACAGCATATCGGTGCTTACACTGTTGAGACACATGGCCAGCAGATTACATTCCTTGATACACCGGGACATGAAGCATTTACTGCCATGAGACTTCGTGGTGCTAAATCTACAGATATTGCTATCCTTGTAGTAGCAGCGGATGATGGTGTAATGCCACAGACAGTAGAGGCTATTAACCATGCCAAGGCTGCCGGAATTGAAATTGTTGTTGCAATTAATAAGATTGATAAACCAAGTGCTAATATTGACAGAGTTAAGCAGGAATTAGTTGAATATGAATTAATCGCAGAAGATTGGGGCGGATCTACTATTTTTTGTCCTGTTTCTGCGCATACTAAAGAGGGTATTGATAACCTTCTTGATATGCTCTTATTAACAGCAGAAATGCTTGAATTAAAAGCAAACCCTGACAGAAGAGCAAGAGGTCTTGTTATTGAAGGAAGACTTGATAAGGGCAAAGGAACTGTTGCAACTGTACTTGTACAGAAGGGAACACTTCATGTAGGAGACAATATTGCTGTTGGTTCATGCTATGGTAAAATCCGTGCAATGGTTGATGATAAGGGAAGAAGAATCCAGGAGGCAGGGCCTTCAATTCCTGTTGAGATTCTTGGTCTTGGTGAAGTTCCTAATGCAGGTGATGTATTTGTATCACCTGAGACAGAGAAGGAAGCAAGAGCATTTGCTGAAACATTCATTCGTGAAGGCAGAGTTAAGCTCCTTGATGATACTAAGGCAAGAATGTCACTTGATGACTTGTTCTCACAGATTCAGGCAGGTAATTTAAAAGAGCTTAATATTATTGTTAAGGCTGACGTTCAGGGTTCAGTTGAGGCAGTTAAACAGAGTCTTATTAAATTATCTAATGAAGAGGTTGTTGTTAAGGTTATTCATGCCGGCGTTGGTGCCGTTAATGAATCCGACGTAATCCTTGCATCTGCATCTAATGCAATTATTATTGCATTTAACGTTCGTCCTGATAATCAGGCAAGAATTGTTGCTGAGCAGGAGAATGTTGATTTAAGACTTTACAGAGTAATCTATCAGGCAATTGAAGATGTTGAGGCTGCCATGAAGGGTATGCTTGAGCCAACCTATGAAGAGAAGGTAATCGGTCATGCAGAGGTAAGACAGACTTACAAGGCATCAGGAATTGGTACAATTGCAGGTTCTTACGTGCTTGATGGTATTATGAAGAGAGGCTGTTCAATTCGTCTTATGCGTGATAATGAAGTGGTATATGATGGTCCACTTGCATCACTTAAGAGATTTAAGGATGACGCAAAAGAAGTTAAGGAAGGCTATGAATGCGGTTGTGTACTTGAAAAATTCAATGATATTGCTGAAGGAGATATTCTTGAGGCATATATGATGGTAGAGGTACCACGCTAGGAGGCGACTATGCGTAAAAATAGTATTAAAATAACCAGAATTAATAACGAGGTTCATAAAGAACTTAGTAATGTTATTCGTTCTGAAATTAAAGATCCAAGAATTAATCCTATGACAAGTGTTGTAGCGGTTAATGTTTCTCCGGATTTAAAGACTTGCAAAGCTTATATTAGTGTTCTGGGTGATGTAGAGTCACAGCAGAATACCATTAAGGGCTTAAAAAGTGCAGAAGGATATATAAGAACACTTCTTGCAAAAAGGATTAATCTGAGAAACACTCCTGAAATAACTTTTGTACTTGACCAGTCAATTGAGTATGGTGTTAATATGTCAAGACTTATTGATGAAATTAATGGAAAACAAGAGGAAGAAGTGGAAGAAGATGAATTCAATTAATGAAATTTTAAAGGATGTCAGTACAGTTGCCATCACAGGTCACGTTAGACCGGATGGTGACTGTGCCGGCTCCACTCTTGGATTGTATAATTATTTACAGGAAAATTTGCCTGATTTAGTAGTGGATATCTATTTGGAACCCCTTTCTGACAGCTTTATGTTCTTAAAGGGTGCCGATAAGATTAAAACATCTGCATCCGATAAAGATAAAGTATATGATTTGTTTGTTGTACTGGATTGCGGAGATTTAGGAAGAGTTGCGGATTTTACTGTAAAGCTTATTGAAAATGCCCGCAAAACAGTATGCATTGACCATCATGTTACATCCAGTGGATTTGCAGATGTTAATCATGTATTTCCAAAGATTGGTTCTGCCAGCGAAGTATTATTTGAGTTGTTGGATGAAGACAAGATTTCCAAAGCTACAGCAGAATGCCTGTATCTTGGAATGGTTCATGATTCAGGTGTATTTAAATATCAGTCCACAACCGGAAGAACTATGGAAATAGCAGGGATTCTTATGGAAAAGGGCATTGATTTTACAGCGATAATTGATGACACTTTTTTTAGAAAAAGCTATGTTCAGAATAAGATGATGGGTATTGCATTGTGTAATAGTGAACTTCTTTTGGAGGGTAAACTAATTTACTCATATATATCGTTAAAAACTCTTAACGAATATGGTATCCCGGGAAGAGATTTAAATGGTGTTATTGACCAGTTAAGATTCACCAAGGGTGTTGAAGTGGCGATGTTTATGTTTGATTTGCCGGATGGGTCTCTTAAGGTAAGTCTTCGTTCGGTGGATAAAATAGATGTTAACTGTATCGCTAATGAATTTGGCGGAGGCGGACACATAAGAGCTGCGGGTTTCACTGTTAAAATGTCCTGTGAAGATGTTGTTAATAAAGTTTCGGAGCTGATGAGACAGCAGATGTAACGGAGGTTTAAGTGTACAACGGAATTATTAATGTATACAAAGAAAGAGGATATACCTCCCATGATGTTGTGGCTAAGCTTAGAGGTATTTTAAAACAGAAAAAAATTGGCCATACGGGGACTCTCGACCCGGATGCGGTAGGAGTACTTCCTGTGTGTCTTGGAAGTGGAACCAAGCTGTGTGATATGCTTACGGATAGAAGTAAGGAGTATGAGGCGGTGATGCTTCTTGGAATAACTACGGATACAGAAGATATCTCCGGAAAAGTCATTGAAGAAAAAGCTGTAAATGTTAATGAGGAACAGCTTATTAATGCAATTAATTCTTTTGTCGGGGAATATGACCAGATTCCTCCTATGTATTCAGCTATCAAAATAAACGGTAAAAAGTTATATGAGCTGGCAAGGGAAGGACAGGTTGTAGAGCGAAAGCCAAGAAGGGTTACAATCTCAGAAATTGAGATTGTTAATGTGGATTTTCCAAGAGTTACCATGAGAATTAGCTGTGGCAAAGGAACTTATATTCGTTCATTGTGTAGGGATATTGGTGCAATGCTTGGTTGTGGCGCTTGTATGGAAGAGCTTACAAGAACCAGAGTTGGTATTTTTTCTATTGACGAAGCAAAGACTCTTGGGGAAATAGAGAAAATAGCCGGTAAAGAGGATTTCCTCACTATGCTTTATCCTGTAGATGAAGTATTTAAAGAGTATCCGGAAATTGTTGTCAATGGAAGAAGAGCTATGCTTGTATCCAATGGTAACAAATTTTTACGTAATGATAATGAACCTAATGGAATGGTAAGGGTGTACTTTGAAGAGGGAAAAAGATTTGCCGGAGTGTATGAATCTGATGTAGAAGGATTCTATAAACCTTACAAAATGTTCCAAAATGGAGAGTGACATAATTAATGATAGTAATTGATAATAAGGCTTTTAGCATGACAGGTAGAACAGTGGTTACCTTTGGTAAATTTGATGGTATTCACAAAGGTCATCGAAAGCTTTTTGCCAAAGCGAAGGAAATTGCCAAGTCTGAAAATATGTTTTTGGTTGCATTTACCTTTAAGGCAGTAAAAGGTCTTGGTTTTTCTTATATGGAGGGCGAAAAAATCACCACCAATAAGGAACGGTTTGATATTTTTAAGGAGCTGGGTGTGGATATTGTTGTTGAGTATCCTTTTGATGCTGACACTGCGGCAATGGAGCCACTTAGCTTTATTGAACAAATCATCAAAAATAAACTTAACGCAGCTTACGTTGTTGTGGGTTCTGACTGGAATTTTGGCAAGGACAGAGCAGGTAATACGGATGTTCTTAAGGCGGCCCAGAAGCTATATAAATATAATGCGGTAGTTTTGGACAAGGAATTGCTTAACCAGAGAGAAATTAGCAGTAGCTGGATTCGCGAAGAGGTTAAGGAAGGAAATATGGAAAATGCCAATATTCTATTAGGTTATCCATATACAATCGCCGGAAAGATTCAGCACGGAAATCATTTTGGAACCACAATGGGCTTTCCTACGGCAAATATTATTCCGGAAGAGGACAAACTGTTACCACCTAGAGGTGTGTATGCATCCAAAGTAATTATTGATGACGAAACCTATTATGGAATAACTAATATTGGTGTTAAACCAACAGTGTCAGAGAATAATGAGGTTGCCATAGAAACTTTCATTCTGGACTTTGATAAGGATGTGTACAAAGAGAATGTTAAAGTACAGTTATTCCATTTCCAGAGACCGGAAATGCGGTTTGGAAGTGTTGAAGCATTGTCAAATCAGATTGCCAAGGATATTGAATTTACAAAAACATATTTTATGCTATAAAATTCTTGATTTTTAATAAGGATTGTGGTAGCATTGTTAGGTAATATGTTTAGCTGGTGCTCGGTGGCGGGACACTCCGACCTGTTGCTTAGTACTTAGCGATTAATAAAATTAAGGAGGTTATCATTATGATAGCAAAAGAAAAAAAGGCTCAGATTATTGCAGAGTACGGTAGAAATCCTGGAGACACAGGTTCTCCTGAAGTTCAGATTGCAATTCTTACAGCAAGAATTAATGAACTTACAGAACATCTCAAGGTTAACCAGAAGGATCATCATTCAAGAAGAGGTCTTCTTAAGATGGTTGGTCAG
>CAZNUK010000018.1:0-33867 GCA_964576255.1 uncultured Butyrivibrio sp. | reverse complement strand
GGTTTTATTCACAATGGGAGAATCGGTTGAAACTGCTAAGCTTGCTCTGGCTATTGAGCAGGATGTTGCCACAACTGCCAAGCTTGTCCGCAATATGATGGATAAATATAACAACGAAGACAGAGGAATTAAGATAATTGAGCTTGAGGATTCATTTCAGATGTGTACCAAGGCGGATTATTACGAGAATCTTATTAAAGTGGCATCACAGCCTAAGAGACATGTATTATCCGATGCTGCATTGGAAACACTTTCTATTATAGCATACAAACAGCCCGTAACCAGAATTGAGATAGAACAGATTCGTGGTGTAAAATGCGATTATGTTGTAAATAAGCTTATAGAATATAATCTTATTCAGGAGCTTGGAAGACTTGACGCTCCGGGAAGACCGATTTTATTTGGTACTACGGAGGAATTTTTAAGAAGCTTTGGACTTACTTCAGTGGAGGATTTACCTGCAATCAGTCCTGAGAAAATAGCGGATTTTAAGCTTGAAGCGGAAGAAGAAACAGAAATTAAGTTAAGTATATAGGAGATTGAGTATGAAAAGAGTTAATGCATGGACCAGATGTGACAGCGTTAAGCAAAGTAAAGTTATGGAGTTTTGCGAGGGCTACAGAAAGTTTTTAAGTGATTGCAAAACAGAGAGAGAATGTACGGTAAGAAGTATTGAAATTGCAAGGGAACATGGATATGTTAATCTTGAAGATATTATTAAAAGTGGCAAGACTCTCAAACCGGGAGATAAGGTGTATGCTGTTAACAAAGGCAAATCCCTTGTTATGTTTAACATTGGTAAGGAAGATATTGAGAGCGGAATGAAAATTCTTGGAGCTCATATTGACTCTCCAAGACTTGATATTAAACAAAATCCTTTGTATGAGGACGAAGAACTTGTGCTTATGGATACCCATTATTATGGTGGAATCAAGAAATACCAGTGGACAGCAATTCCTCTTGCACTTCATGGTGTTGTAGCTCTTACAGATGGTAGCGTTATTAATGTAACCATAGGAGAGGATATGGATGATGTTGTTCTTGGAGTATCTGATTTATTAATTCATCTTGCGGGAGAGCAGATGGATAAGAAGGCCAGTAAGGTTGTGGAAGGTGAGAAGCTTGACATCCTTGTGGGAAGCATGCCTGTTGGTGATGAGGAAGAAAATAGCAAGGATAAAGCCAAAAACTATATTATTAAGCTCCTTAAGGAGAAATATGGCTTTGAAGAAGAGGATTTTATGTCCGCTGAATTAGAAGCGGTTCCTGCAGGCCCTGCCAGAAATATGGGTATTGATAACAGTCTTATTATGGGCTACGGACAGGATGACAGAGTGTGTGCATACACCTCACTTATGGCTATGGTTCAGACTGAGAATCCTGAGAAGACAACAGTATGTCTTCTTGTGGATAAGGAAGAGATTGGAAGTGTTGGCGCAACAGGTATGAAATCAAGATTTTTTGAAAATACCTTTGCAGAAATTCTTGACAGACTGGGTGGATATAATGAGCTTACATTCCGAAGAGCATTGGCAAATTCCAGCATGCTTTCATCGGATGTTAACGCAGCTTTTGACCCCAACTACGCATCTGTTTTTGAAAAGAAAAATGCATCTTACTTAGGAAGAGGTATTGTGTTCTGTAAGTTTACAGGCTCAAGAGGTAAGAGCGGAAGCAATGATGCCAACGCTGAATATGTTGCAGCAATTCGTAGTGCAATGGAAAGAGATGATGTGGCATACCAGATGGCTGAGCTTGGTAAGGTTGACGTAGGCGGTGGCGGAACAATCGCTTATATCTTGGCTGAATATGGTATGGAGGTTATGGATTGTGGTGTTGCAGTTCTTAATATGCATGCACCTTATGAAATAACCAGCAAAATTGACGTGTATGAGACATTGCGTGGATATCTTGCATTTTTGAAATAGATATACGAGGATGATAAATTATGAAATGGAAAAAATATACAATAACTACTACAACCCTTGCTGAGGATTTGGTAAGTGATATGCTTACTGAGCTTGGCATGGAAGGAGTACAGATTGAGGATAATATTCAGCTTACAGAGGATGACACAAAGGCTATGTTTGTGGATATTTTACCGGAGCTTCCACCTGATGAGGGTGTGGGCAAGGTAAGCTTTTTCCTCTTGTCAGATGAGGATGGCATACATTTTCCTGAGGGAATTAATGGGGAAGAGGATATGTTTGCCCGTATAGCTGAGGGACTTTCCGAGCTTCAGGTATTTGTTGACACCGGAGCCGGAACCATTACAGGTGATGAGACAGAGGATAAGGACTGGATTAATAACTGGAAACAGTATTTTAAGCCTTTTATGGTTAACGATATTGTAATTAAGCCTACATGGGAGGCGGTACCTTCTGATATGCAGGGTAAAATGGTTGTGGACATTGACCCGGGAACTGCCTTTGGAACAGGCTCTCACGAGACTACCCAGCTTGTTATTAAGCAGATGGATAAATATATTAAGAAGGATGATGTGCTTCTTGATGTAGGTACAGGAAGTGGAATTTTATCCGTTATCGGACTCAAATTAGGTGCATCCTATGTTCTTGGTACGGATTTGGACCCTAATGCCATAATTGCTACAGATGAGAATATGGAGGTTAATGGACTTTCTAAGGATTTGTATGAAGTAATTGAAGGCAATATTATTGATGATAAGAAGATTATGGATTATGTGGGCTACGACAAATATGATGTGGTTACAGCCAATATTCTTGCAGATATCATCATTCCGCTTTTGGGAGTTATTGCTAAGCATATGAAGGTTGGAGGCGTGATTATTACCTCCGGCATTATTGATATGAAGGAGCAGGCGGTGAAGAACGCATTTTCTAATCTTGATGAATTTGAAGTTATCGAAACTACCTATCAGGGAGAGTGGGTTTCTATTACTGCAAAGAGAATAAAATAGTGTGGTGCATTTATGAATCGATTTTTCGGTAAAACAGAAAATATAACTGAAAACAGAATTATAATTGATGGCCAGGATGTCAATCATATGAAAAATGTTCTCAGACTTAAAGTCGGGGAAGAAGTTATGATTAACGGAGGGAATAACAAGGATTATCTTTGTACCATTAGTGAATACCAGTCGGATGCAGTGTATCTTGATGTGGTGGAGATTATGGCTTCGGACAGAGAATTGTCCGCTAAGGTATATCTTTTTCAGGGACTTCCAAAGGGTGATAAGATGGAGCTTATTATCCAGAAATGTGTAGAGCTTGGAGTACATGAGATTATTCCTGTTGCAATGAAAAGATGCGTTGTTAAGCTGGATGACAAAAAAGCAGATGCCAAAGTAAAGCGTTATCAGGCAATTAGTGAAAGCGCAGCCAAGCAAAGCAACAGAAGTATAATTCCGGTTGTTAATAAGGTTATGTCATTCAAAGAAGCAATTGCTTATGCCAGAGAGCTTGATATGGCTATAATTCCATATGAGCTATGCGAAGGAATGGACAGCTTTAAGGAGGCACTTTCTCACATTAATCCCGGTAAATCAGTGGGAATTTTTATAGGACCTGAGGGAGGCTTTGAGAATTCTGAGGTGGAATTTGCCATGGAAAACGGTGTTAAGCCGGTATCCCTAGGTCGAAGAATTTTAAGAACTGAAACAGCCGGTATGACGGTTATGTCAATTATTATGTACCATTTGGAAATACAGGAGTAGATAATGGAAGTATATTTGGATAATTCTGCTACTACCATGGTTAATGGTGATGTAGCGGATTTAATGTACAAAATAATGAGGGAGGATTATGGAAATCCTTCTTCCATGCACACTAAGGGTTTTGAAGCAGAAAAATACATAAAGGAAGCCAAAGATATTTTTGCAGGTATTCTTAAAGTTGACGCGAAGGAGATATATTTTACCTCCGGTGGAACTGAATCGGACAATCTTGCAATTATCGGTACTGCAATGGCTAACCAGAGAAGAGGAAAACATATTATTACTTCAGAACTGGAGCATCCGGCGGTTCTTACGACCTGTGACTATCTTGAAGAATTAGGCTTTGAGATTACAAGACTTCCCGTTAATGTTAACGGACAGGTGGAAGCAGATTCCTTGAAAGCAGCACTTAGAGAGGATACGATTCTTGTATCCATTATGCATGTCAATAACGAAATTGGCTCAGTTATGCCTATTTCAGAGCTTGGGAAAATCATTAAAGAATATAACAAAGACATAGTATTCCATGTGGATGCAGTTCAGTCTTTTGGGAAATACAGAATATATCCTAATAAGGATAATATAGATTTGTTGTCCATAAGCAGTCACAAAATCCATGGACCAAAGGGCGTTGGTGTTCTGTATATTAAGGACAAAACCAAGATTAAGCCAATAGCCTTTGGTGGCGGACAGCAAAAAGGAATGCGCTCCGGTACGGAAAATGTTCCGGGAATTGCAGGAATGGCAAAGGCGGCTAAGATTTTATATGACGCTTTTGATGAAGATGTGGAGCGTATGTATGAGCTTAAGGAATATTTTATAAAAGGACTGTCAGAAATTGAGGGTACCACAGTTCATGGTTTGTCAGATAGAAATGCAGCACCTCATGTAATCAGCGTTGGCTTTGAAGGACTTGCCAAAAGCGAAGTTCTTTTACACGCTCTTGAAGAAAAGGGAATATATGTGTCATCAGGCTCTGCCTGTGCATCTAATCATCCTTCCCTTAGTAAAACTCTTCAGGGAATCAAAGTAAAAAGAGAGCTTTTAACAGCTACTCTAAGATTCAGTCTGTCAGTGTATACCACGAAGGAAGAGCTGGACTACACATTGGACAATATTAAAGCATTATTACCTGTAATCAGAAGATACAGACCAAGATAAGAAAGGAATTACTATGTATAAAGCATTTTTAATTAAGTATGGAGAAATTGGTACAAAGGGCAAAAACAGATATATTTTTGAGGATGCTCTTATGAGACAGATAAAAAGAGCTCTTAAAAAGGTTGAAGGAGAATTTGCCATCAGCAAGGAGCAGGGAAGAATATATGTTGAATCCAAAGGGGATTTTGACTATGAGGCTGCTGTAAATGCCATTAAGACTGTTTTTGGAATTATGTGGATATGTCCTATGGTTCAGATTGAGGACAATGGATTTGATGATTTGGCTGCTAATGTAGTTGAATATGTTAATAAGGTATATGGTGACAAGCAGTTCACATTCAAGGTTAAGGCTAGACGTGCAAGAAAGGATTATCCTCTTGCATCTATGGAGATTAATGCCAACATCGGAGAGAAGCTTTTGGATGCCTGCCCTAATGTTACTGTTGATGTGCATAATCCTGACGTTGAAATTAATATTGAAATTCGTAACAAAATAAGCATCTATTCAGAGTTTATCCAGGGACCGGGTGGAATGCCTGTTGGAACTAATGGTAAGGCAACACTTCTTCTTTCAGGAGGAATTGACAGCCCGGTTGCAGGCTATATGATTGCCAAAAGAGGTGTTGTTATTGATGCGGTATATTTCCACGCACCTCCATACACAAGTGACAGAGCTAAGCAGAAGGTTGTGGATTTAGCAAAGCTTGTGGCAGTATATGCTGGTCCTATTAAGCTTCATGTAGTTAATTTTACGGATATTCAGTTATATATCTATGACCAGTGTCCACATGATGAATTAACCATCATTATGAGAAGATATATGATGAAGATTGCAGAGCATTTTGCTAAGAACAATGATTCCCTTGGTTTGATTACGGGTGAAAGCATTGGTCAGGTAGCAAGTCAGACTATGCATTCTCTGGCTGTTACCAATGAAGTGTGTACACTTCCTGTTTTAAGACCTTTGATTGGATATGATAAGCAGGAGATTATTAATATTTCTGAAAAAATCGGAACCTTTGAAACTTCAATTCTTCCTTTTGAAGATTGTTGTACAATATTTGTTGCAAAGCATCCGGTTACTAAGCCTAACCTTAAGGCAATTAAGCGTTCAGAGGTTAAGCTTAAGGAGAAGATTGGGGAGTTAATGCAGACAGCAATTGATACTACAGAGGTTATTTGGATTGATTAATATTATATATGGAAGTTCGAAGAGCTTTCCTATATAATGAAAAACCCGGAGCTTTAGGCTCCGGGCAACATATTGTTGATGTTATTCAACGATGTATGATTTCAATGTTTCAAGAATCTCAGCATCTTCATCAGCATGAATGTTAAGGCTGATTGGCTTAGATAAGTCTAAGCTGAAAATACCCATAATTGACTTAGCGTCAATTACGTATCTTCCTGAAACTAAATCGAAATCGCTGTCAAATCTTGCAATGTCGTTTACGAAAGATTTAACCTTCTCAATAGAATTTAATGAAATCTGAACTGTTGTCATAATCTGTACCTCCTCTACATAGATAACTGTTTCAGTCATTCTCTATACTACAATTAACAAATTAAGATGTCAATGTGTTAATTGCACAAAAAATTACAATTTACTAGGAGATTTTGCTATAAATTATGAAAAAATGCGCTCTACACAACTTAGGATGTAAGGTAAATTCATACGAAACACAGGCCATGCAGCAGATGATGGAGGACAATGGATACGAAATCGTTCAATTTGGCAAAGAGCCAAGCGATATCTGCATTATCAACACTTGTAGCGTGACCAATATGGCGGATAGAAAGTCCAGACAGATGATTCACAAGGCTAGAAAACTTAATCCGGATGCAATAATTGTTGCCACAGGATGTTATGTGGAATCTTCTGGAGAATTTGTGGATGAAAATGTGGATATTGTTATCGGAAATAATGAAAAAAGTAAGCTTTTGGACATTTTAGACAGTTATTTTCAGGATGAATGGGTGAAAAATCCGGTTGACATGGGAAAAGTTCGTGATTTTGACGAAATGAAACTCACCAAACCTGAAGAACATACAAGAGCTTATGTAAAAATTCAGGATGGATGCAACCGTTTTTGTTCATATTGCATAATTCCTTACGTAAGAGGACGAATAAGAAGCAGAGAAATGGTTGATATAATTGAGGAAATAACAGCAATTGCAGACAATGGATGCAAGGAGGTTGTTCTTACGGGAATTCATCTGTCTTCCTATGGAATTGACAGGGAGGAGAATTTTCCTAAGCTTATAGATGTAATTGAAGCTATAAATACTATTGAAGGAATTAAACGAATCCGACTTGGTTCTCTTGAACCTCTTATCGTTACAGAGGAATTTGTAAAAAGGCTTGTGAAATGTGAAAAGGTATGTCCGCATTTTCATCTGTCACTGCAAAGTGGGTGCGATACTGTTTTAAAAAGAATGAACAGGCGATACACGGCAGAAGAATTTTATGCCGGTGTAGAGCTTCTTAGAAGATATTATGATAATCCCGCCATTACAACTGATGTTATCGTTGGCTTCCCTCAGGAAACAGATGAAGAATTTATGATAACCAGAGATTATCTTAATAAGGTAAAGTTTTTTGAACTCCATGTTTTTAAATTTTCCAGAAGAAAAGGTACAATGGCGGACAAAATGGAGGGACAGATACCTGAGAGTGTGAAAAATACCCGAAGCGAGGAGCTTCTTAAATTAGATGAAAACTTGTCAATAGAATATAGAAAGCAATATCTTGGCAAAAAAGTGGATATACTTCTTGAGGAAGAGATTATAATTGACGGTGTCAAATATTTTACCGGATTTACCGATACTTATGTTAAGGTTGCAGTTAAAATAGAAGAAAATACACTTTTGCCTAATGAGATTGTTTCAGTAAGAGTAAATGGAGTAATTGGAAAAGATATGGTAATTGGTGTTGCCGAAAATTAATTTTTATATTATATTAAGAACAAAGGATGTGAGATAAATGGCAGAAATCAATAATACACAGTTTTTTAAAGTGCAGCCGGAGCAGAGCATTGAGGTTTCAGATGTTCTTGCCCAGGTGTATGCTGCTTTAATGGATAAGGGATATAATGCGGTTAATCAGATAGTGGGTTATATTATGTCAGGGGACCCGACATATATTACAAGTCACAGAAATGCCAGAAGCCTTATTATGAAGGTTGAGAGAGACGAGCTGGTTGAAGAGATGCTTAAGAATTATATCGAAGTTAAGGATTTACGTTAATGAGAATACTTGGACTGGATTATGGAAGTAAGACTGTTGGTGTGGCAGTAAGCGATCCTTTGGGAATTACTGCCCAGGGCTTGGAGATAATCAGACGTAAGGATGAGAATAAGCTTAGACAGACACTTGCCAGAATTGAGGAAATTGCGAAGGGATATAAGGCAGAAGGGATTGTTCTCGGATTGCCCAAAAATATGAACAATACTTTAGGAGACCGCGTTGAGAAGACACTTATCTTTAAGGAGATGCTGGAGAGACGTACAGGTCTTAAAGTTGCTATGTGGGACGAACGCCTGACAACTGTTGCAGCGGATAAGGCAATGTTGGAGGCAGGACTTAATGGAAAACAGCGCAAAGAATACGTGGATATGATTGCCGCAAGTTTTATTTTGCAGGGATATCTTGATAGTGGCGCAGGAAAGAAGGAGTTTTTAGATGGAACAGATTAAAATTATCGCTGATACAGGAGAAGAGATTAACTTTTATGTAATTGAACAGACAAGAGTTAATGGAATGAACTATCTTTTGGTAACGGAAAGTGATGAGGATGAAGCTGAGGCATATATTCTTAAGGATTGCTCAGCAGATGAAGATGCGGATGCTGCTTATGAATTCGTTGAGGATGAAGAAGAATTAAACAGCCTTGCGCAGATTTTTTCAGAATTAATTGATGATGCGGAAATAGTATAGGAGGAACAAATTTGAAAAGTGCAATAAAGGATACTGTTAAGATTATTCCATTGGGAGGTCTTGAACAGATTGGAATGAATATGACTGCCTTCATGTATGAGGACAGTATTATTGTTGTGGACTGCGGTTTGTCCTTTCCGGATGATGATATGTTGGGTATTGATTTGGTTATACCTGATGTTACCTTCCTTAAGGACAATATAGATAAAGTTAAGGGCTTTGTGGTTACCCATGGTCATGAAGACCATATTGGCGCTTTCCCTTATGTAATTAAAGAGGTTAATAAGCCAATATATGCTACCAAGCTTACAATGGGAATCATTGAAACTAAATTCAGAGAGCATAACCTTCTGGGAACAACCAAGCGTAAGGTTGTAAGCTATGGACAGAGTGTTATTCTTGATAAATTCAGAATTGAATTTATAAGAACCAACCATAGTATTGCAGATTCAGCAGCGCTTGCTATTCATACACCGGCAGGAGTTATTGTTCACACCGGGGATTTTAAGGTGGATTACACACCGGTATTTGGTGAGCCAATTGATTTGCAGAGATTAGGTGAGTTAGGTAAAAAGGGTGTACTTGCGGTATTGTGTGACAGTACCAATGTAATGCGCCCGGGCTACACAATGTCTGAGAAGACAATGGGTAAGACCTTTGAGACTATTTTTGATGAAAATAATAAGAATAGAATAATTGTTGCTACTTTTGCATCTAATGTAGACAGAGTTCAGCAGATTATTAATGCGGCCTGTGCACATGGAAGAAAGGTTGCAGTAGAAGGCAGAAGCATGGTTAATATTATTAATGTAGCTTCTGAACTGGGATATATAAGTATTCCTGAAGGAACACTTATTGATACAGAAGAGATTAAGAAATATCCTGACGAGCAGGTTACTATTATTACAACGGGAAGTCAGGGAGAGTCCATGGCGGCACTTTCAAGAATGGCAGCATCCATTCATAGAAAGGTAACCATTAAACCCGGGGATGTAATTATTGTAAGTGCAACACCAATTCCTGGTAATGAAAAATCCGTTGCAAGGGTGATTAATGAGTTATCCATGAAGGGTGCCAAGGTGATTTTCCAGGATACTCACGTTTCGGGACATGCGGCTCAGGAAGAGATTAAGCTTATATATTCAATTCTCAAACCTAAATATGCTATTCCGGTACACGGAGAGTACAGACATTTGGTTAAACATGCAGAGCTTTGTGAATTAATGGGAATTCCTAAGGATAATATTTTTATTCTTTCATCAGGAGATGTTCTGGAGCTTAACGATGAACATGGAGAAAAAACCGGAACAGTTCCGTGTGGTATCTTAATGGTTGACGGACTGGGCGTGGGAGATGTTGGCAATATTGTATTACGAGACAGACAAACCCTTGCAGAGAATGGTATAATCATAGTTGTATTAACACTTGAAAAATACACTAATCAGTTATTGGCAGGACCGGACATAGTTACAAGAGGTTTCGTGTATGTTCGTGAGTCAGAGATGCTTATAGATGATGCTACTTCAGTTGTATACGAAGAAGTAACAAAATGTATTGATAATAATATTTCAGATTGGTCTAAGATTAAATCAGTAATTAAGGACAGTCTTGGAGATTACATTTGGAAAAAAATGAAGAGAACTCCAATGATTCTTCCAATAATTATGGAAGTTTCATAATATGGCTTTTCTTTAAGGAGGATTATTTATGGATAAAGAACTGGAATTATACGAGAATAAAGAAGCTAACAAGTTAGCTGCACTGTTATCCGAAGAAATCAAAAAAAGCAAAGAGTACACTTACTATAAGGTGTGCTTGGAGGAGCTCAGGAAGGATACAATGCTGTATCAGGCAGTATGTGATTTAAGAAGAGAGAATTTCCAGCTTCAAAATACTGATGCTAATTGCGTTAATTACGAACAATATGCTATGGTTTCAGCCAAAAATACAAATCTCCGTAAAAATCCTGTTGTAAGCAGATTTTTAAATGCGGAAATAGGAATTGGAAGATTGATAACTGATATTTTCCGTCAGGTTGTTGACGGGGTGGAGATAGATATTGATTTTCTTGAGGACTAAGTCCGGGAGGTGGATGCTATGGAAGCTAAAAAAGTAGCAGGAACAATTGTATCAGTATCATGCAAAACCCTTATTTTTGTTACGTTGGTTTTGCTGTTAATACTTATGGTACAATTCTTATATGATTTTGGTCAGAAAATTTTCAGAGAGGAAGCCAGAACTTCCACAGAAAATGCTGTGCTTGTAGAGGTGGTTGTTCCTGAAGATGCTTCTGCCATGAGTGTTGCCAAACTAATGGAAGAAAATGGATTGGTTGAGGATTCCAAATTATTTTATGTTCAGATATTATTATCTGATTATAAGGATAAATTTGTACCGGGTGTATATACCCTTAGTACGGATATGAAGCCTTCGGAGCTTATGATGACCATATCTCCAAAGACGGAAGAGGCGGAGGAATAGACTTTGCAGGATATTGTTAATGAAAGGATTACTTCGTTTATTAATTCTTTTGATAATCCGGACAGTGAAATATGTATGATGATTGAGCAGGAGGCACGTAATTCTTACGTGCCTATTGTTCGTAAAGAAATGGCATCTTTTCTTAAAGTTCTTATGGCGATGAATAAGCCACATAACATATTGGAAATTGGTACAGCGGTCGGATATTCTTCAATACTTATGGGGGAAAATACTGGTGCGGACACTAAGATTACCACCATTGAGAATTATGACAAAAGAATTCCTATTGCAAGGGAGAATTTTAAAAGAGCCGGAATGGAAAATAAAATAACCCTTATAGAAGGGGATGCCAATGAAGTTCTTAAAACACTTGAAGGTCCATATGATTTTATTTTTATGGACGCTGCCAAGGCGCAGTACATAGTTATTTTGCCGGAGATAATAAGACTTCTTAAGAATGGGGGAGTTCTGGTTACTGATAATGTGCTTCAGGAAGGGGATATAATTGAATCCCGATATGGAGTAACCAGACGTAACAGAACCATTTATGACAGAATGCGTGAATACTTGTATGCAGTAACACATTCTGAACAGTTAAAGAGTACAATTCTTCCTATCGGAGATGGGATTACAATAAGCGTTAAGATGGAAGTGTGATTTTATGAGAAAAACAGAGTTATTAATTCCTGCAAGCTCATTAGAGGTTTTAAAGGTTGCGGTAATATATGGTGCGGATGCGGTATATATTGGCGGAGAAGCCTTTGGACTTAGAGCGAAGGCGAAGAATTTTACAATAGAAGAGATGGCAGAGGGTGTGAAATTTGCCCATAAGCATGGCGTAAAAGTCTATGTAACAGCTAATATTCTTGCTCATAATACGGATTTGAAGGCAGCCAAGAATTATTTCAGAGAGCTGGATGAGAAGGTTCATCCGGATGCTCTTATTATTTCTGACCCGGGACTTTTTACAATTGCCAAAGAGGTTGTACCGGATATTGAAATTCACATTAGCACCCAGGCTAACAATACTAATTTTGGAACCTATAATTTCTGGAGAAAAATGGGAGCTTCACGAGTTGTAACAGCAAGAGAATTATCCCTTCGTGAGATTCGTGAAATTCGTGATAATATTCCGGAGGATTTTGAGATTGAGACCTTTATTCATGGGGCGATGTGCATATCCTACTCAGGAAGATGTCTTTTATCCAGTTTCTTAGCAGGAAGGGATGCCAACAGGGGAGCCTGCACTCACCCGTGCAGATGGAAATATTATGTGATGGAAGAGTCAAGACCGGGACAGTATATGCCTGTGTACGAGAATGAAAGAGGCACATATATTTTTAACTCCAAGGATTTGTGCATGATTGAGCATATTCCTGATTTAATGGAGGCAGGAATTGACAGCTTTAAGATAGAAGGAAGAATGAAAACTGCGTTATATGTGGCGACGGTTGCCAGAACTTATAGAATGGCAATTAATGACTATCTTAAGTCTCCTGATTATTACAAGGAAAGAATTCCTTTTTACAAGTCAGAAATTGCAAAGTGCACGTACAGACAGTATACAACAGGATTTTTCTACGGCAAGCCGGATGAAAATACCCAGATATATGATAGTAACACCTACAATAAAGAATATACATATCTTGGAATCGTTCAGGTATGTGAAGATGGCAGATATATGATTGAACAGCGTAACAAATTCCTTGTGGGTGAAGAAATTGAAGTAATGAAGCCGGACGGAAGAAATATTACTGTTAAAGTTCAGTCAATTACTGATGAAAAGGGCGTGGCAATGGATAGCGCACCGCATCCAAAACAGAAGTTGTACATTGATTTAGGAGTTGAACTCTCCGATTTTGACATTTTAAGACGTAAGGAAGAGGATACAGAAGTTCCTTTAGAGTGACAGGCACGTTAACAGCTTAAATTGCATATTATTTATTAATTGCTTTTTTGAGAGTTGGAGATAGCTTGAAAACATTTGAAAAGCCTCTTTCAGCCAAAGAAGAAAGGGAGTACCTCGAAAAATACCGCAATGGGGATGAACAGGCGGGGGAGGTACTTATAATACGTAATATGCGTCTTGTGGCTCATATGGTTAAACATTACACTGTAGCGGAAAAAGACGTGGCAGAGCTTATATCAATCGGAACAGTGGGACTGATTAAAGCAGTGAAAAGCTTTGACATAACAAAAGGTAGCAGACTTGCCACCTACGCAGCCAAATGCATAGACAATGAGCTGTTAATGAATTTTAGAAGCGATAAGAAAAAATCTCATGAAATATCCCTTAATGAGCCCATTGGAACGGATAAAGAGGGTAATGAAATTAGTATTATTGATGTGATTGAATCCGGAGAAAAAAATTTTTTGGATGAATATATTCTAAAGTACGATATAGAGCTTCTTAATAAGGCATTGGATCAAAGCCTTACCGACAGGGAACGGCTCATAATATGCAAGCGATACGGCATAAGAGGGTATAGAGAGGTCACACAAAGAGAAATAGCGGATGAGCTAAAAATGAGCAGAAGCTACGTAAGCAGAATTGAAAAGAAAGCAATTGAGAAGCTTGCCGAGTATTTTATGAATGAAAATTAAAAAAATTGAATTAAGGTACGTTATGAGTGCAATAATGCTGAATGGACAATAATTGTTTTAAATGATGAGTATGAACGTGTTTATGAAGATACAAAGCTGATAGAAAATTTAGAGTGCATTGAACATATAGAGAAAGCATTTGATGAAACGTTATTTGGCGTGATGTATGAAAACGGTAGCGGTCAATACATATTTAATGTTGGCGAATATTATCGTATATTTATTTGTGGCGAAAATATATGGGTTGAATGATTTGAAACGGATGCACTAACTAAGAAAAATCAATTTCTGAGAGCTGAACCCTCAAGGGGTAGTTTGTTTATAGTATAAATAGTGCCAATTTTTTGGCACTATTTTAATACTTGTGCATTTGTAAATGATGTGATATATTTATCAGTGTTTGCACACACGAGGGTAGGATTATGTCAAGATTTATAAGAGATATTAAGAAATATAGAAAATTTATTATGTATTCAGCAAAGTCAGGCCTTAAATCAGAGGTTGCCGGATCCCGTCTTGGTTGGATTTGGTGGATTCTTGAGCCTGTTCTTTTTATGTTGGTATATTGGTTTATTTTTGCCATAATTTTTGGCAATGAAACACTGTATTTTCCAATATATGTTTTTATTGGAATTTCTATGTGGAATTTTATTAACAAGGTTATTTTAAACAGTGTTAAGATTCTTACTACCAACAAAGGAATTGTGTCCAAGGTGTATCTTCCTAAGTACACCTTAATTATGACGGACATAGTTATGGCGGCTTTCAGGCTTTTAATTTCCTTTGGAATAGTAATTATAATGATGATAGCGTACAAGGTTCCTGTAACCATTAATGTGCTGTGGATTATTCCTGTGTTGATTACAATGGTTTTGCTAACCTTTGGAGCGGCCTGCCTTTTTGCACATTTTGGTGTGTTTGTGGAGGATTTAAAGACTCTTATGAATGTTCTTATGAGAGTTTTATTTTATATGTCCGGAGTTTTCTATGAGCTGGTGCCTATGAATCCGGAGGCAACAAGTAGAATCTCTGAAAATATTGGTATTGTTTTAACTAAATGTAATCCTGTGGCATTTCTTATGATTTCAGTAAGACAGTGCCTGATATATTCCATGTCCGTAGATTATCTGGTGCTTGGAATCTGGTTTTTGATTGGTGCATCGCTTAGTGTTCTTGGAGTTTGCACCATATACAAATATGAGAACAGTTATGTTAAGGTGATGTAGATGAATAATGAAATTGCAATTGAGGTAGAGAATCTTAAAATAAGATATCGCTGCCTTCATAGTGTGTCATTGAAGAAAAGCATTTTTCACTGGAAAAAAAGTAAAAAAGATGTGTTTGAGGCTGTCAAAGGAATTTCATTTCAGATTAAAAAGGGTGAAATAGTAGGTCTCATAGGTAAAAACGGAAGTGGTAAGTCCACAACCTTAAGAGCAATTGCCGGTATTTTTTCTCCGGATGAGGGTAGTATTAAGCTTAACAGTGAGTCCGTTGCACTTTTGTCCATTGGAGTAGGTTTTCAGAAGAAGCTTACAGGCAGGGAAAATATTATGTTATCCGGAATGCTTCTTGGTTATCCGGGAGAAAAAATTGAAGAAAAGATGGACGAGATTATAGAGTTTTCCGAGCTGGGCGATTTTATTGACAAGCCTGTTAAGACATACTCCAGTGGTATGTTTTCCAAGCTGGCGTTTTCCATCACAGCAGTTCTTGAGCCGGATATTATGCTTGTTGATGAGGTATTGGCAGTTGGTGATGCCAAGTTTAAGAAAAAAAGCTTTGCCAAGATGAAAAAGCTTATTGCAGACGATAACAGAACCGTGCTGATTGTATCTCACAATACCGAGACACTTAAAAAGCTGTGTAACAGAATTATCTGGCTTCACGAGGGTGAGATTAAGATGATTGGCGAGGTTGATGAGGTTTTAACCGCATATGATGAGTTTATGTCATAGAAGATGAGGAGATTATGATGACAGAGCAGCAGGCTAATTTATTTAAACTATTCAAGGAAATAGATGAAGTATGTAAAAAGAATAATATAGATTATTGTCTTGCAGGTGGAAGTGCCATAGGACCTGTTCGCCATCATGGTTTTATTCCATGGGATGACGATATGGATATTTTTATGACAAGGGACAACTGGCTTAAATTCATAGAAGCATCCAAAACAGATTTTAAAGAGGGCAGATGTCTTCTCGCCCATGAGCTTGACCATAATTACACTAATATGTTCGGCAGATATTGCGATAATACTGTGACCTCAATTCACAGACATGCTATGTATCAGAATGAGCCTTCAGGTGAGATTATAGATATTTTTGTATTGGACCCGGTTATATCCAAACCGGAGGAATTCAATGAATATGTTGAAAATGTGGTACTGTATTCTGAGCTGGTTAATAAAACAGCTCCGTTATATGGTTATCGCTTCAAAATCAAAGCAGGTAAATACTTAAAATACTGGTTTTTGTCCAAAATCATTGGCAGGGACAGGGTGCTTGATAAGCTTCAGAATAAGATGTTTAAATATTCTGAGGAAGAGTGTGATGCCTATGCAATGCGCTGGGGTGGATGTCCGTTTTTGTTCCCTAAGGAATGGTTTAGTAAGGTGAGAACCTGCTTTATGGAGGATGGGGAATATCCTATTATATATATGAATAATGCCTTTTTAACATGGCATTATGGGGATGACTGGATATATATCCCACCTAATAACGAGAGAAAATCCCATGACACAGTAAGCCGTCTGGACATGGCTGCGGATGAATTTCGTAAGGAATATGATGTATTTGTACATTCAGGTAGAAAAAGAGGCTGGCTGGAGCTTTTGGGAGTATATAGAAAAGCCTATTACATGAGAACTGCCAACAGAAGGGAAAAAGCCAATATGGCAATCCTTCAAGATAAGGCAGGACTTGTGGCAATTGATTTGGATAAAAGAGTTAAGGCACTTAATAAGGATATTCATCAGATGGTAAAAGACAGAGAATTTGATGAACTTATGAAAGTTTTTGGTCCTTACATGAAATTCCAGCTTAGCAGGGAAGCAATTGGAAGTCACGACTTTTTGGATATGTTAAGATTTAATTCACCTTGCTATGTTAAGATTGATGATGAAGTATTACATGGATTTTTATTAATGCTTTTATATATCAATAAGGTTGGTAAGGCTTTAAGACTTTTGGAAATCAGAAGTAAGCAGCCGGATTATAATAAGGAGTATTTTGCAGATATTGAAGAGTTTATTGCTACATTCAGAAAGGCTGTAGATTGCTATGATATTAATGAATGTGAAGAGGGCTATCCTTTAATTGAGGATTTGTATAACAGATATCCGGACAATCCAATGCTTATGAAATTGGTTATCAGATATTGTTTTTATAAAAACAAAGGCTCTGAGGATGAGGCATGTAAGCTTGTACTTAAGGGTTATGATATGTGTCCTACAGATGGAGAATTTCTCTACTACAAAGTCAGATATGTTGATAAGATAACTGACAAAGAACAGCTAATGGAGCAATTTGAGCAGATTAAGACCATGACAAGCAATGGAATGGTGCATCTTGAGATTGAGGAGTATGATTATGGATTGTAATCAGAGTAAATTACTTGATTTATTACAGGAAATTCATGATACATGTGAAAAACTGAATACCTTGTATGTGCTGGGACATGCTACCGCCGAGGAGGCAGATATTCATGGCTTGTTACCACAGGATAAATGCACAGCTGTTGTGTATATGACTCTCAAGGATTTTGTGGTTTTTAAGGAATATGTAGAAGCTAATATGTCTGATGACAGAATTATTGAAGGGCTTCATAATAATAAAAGATTTCCGGGATTCTTTTTTAAGTATGTGGATAAAAATACTACCTACTATGACTACAATTCTGGCAATACATATATTCACAATGGTATTCATGTCAGAATAGAGATTTTAAGAAAGTTCTATTCACCTAAAAAAATCAAAAAATTAGTAAGCAGGGAAAGAGGCTTCGCCTTTAACAGCTACCGTTATAAGAGAAAAATTTCTTTTAAGAGCAATGTACTTAAGCTGTGGACAGGCTTTAAGCTAATATTTGCCAGAGACATTATGGCAAAAAGGCTTTATAATGACTGTGTGAAAAAATATATGGATAACAAGGAATTTGTTCTTAATTATGGTATTTTCAATCGTAAAAGAACCAAGCTTGTAAAATATCCTTCATATCAGCTTACGGGAAGAAGGCTGGTGGAATTTGAGGGACATAGTCTGTATGTTCCAATGGACATTGACATGCATACTAACGCGGTACTTGGAAGAACTCCATCCACCGAACCATTTACACCTGCCAATAATAGTACGGTGGTTATTTCTGATATAACTCCATACAGTGAATATATCATTGATTTGAAGGGACGTCACAAAACAGCCCGTCTTAGAAAAAAAATTCGTATGGCTGACAAAATGCATGGTACAGTAACTTACCATATTCGTAAGGACTGGAAAATAATGCAGGCTGTTAATGCAAGGCTTGATATGATTAATATATACATGCCTCGCAAGGAAGAGATACTTTCTCTGTATTCACATGGAGATTTTGAAGGTCTTACCACAGTATTTGAAGAGTATGACGTGGCGGTTAGAGAGCATTTATCAAAAGCTAAGATGACATTATACTTTGATAAGGATATTTTTGATGTGTATTTGGCATGGCTTTCCCGTAATTCTCAGGGCAAGCTTGCAAGAAAAATGAACAAATCCATACCTAAAGAATGGAAGAAGAGCAGGGTTTAGATATGAATGTATCAGAATACATCGTTGATTTTTTTGAGAAAAAGGGAATAAAAGATTTTTTTGGATATCAGGGTACAATGATTGCATATTTTATTGAAGCAATATGTGGCAATAAGAATGTGCGTAATCACTCCTGCTATAATGAGCAGGGTGCGGCTTTTGCTGCTGTAGGATATGCCAAAACCAAACAAAGCGTAGGAGTTGCTTACGCTACAAGTGGTCCGGGAGCATTGAACCTTGTTTCCGGTATTGCAGATGCTTATTATGATTCTGTTCCTGTGATTTTTATTACAGGTCAGCTTAATACAACGGAGTACACCACCATTAAGGAGCTTAGGCAGCAGGGCTTTCAGCAGACGGATGTGGTGGGTGTTACTTCACCGATTTCCAAGTATTCTGTAATGATTACCGACCCATCTATGATAGAAGCAGAGCTTAATAAGGCATGGGAAATTGCAACGTCCGGACGTCCTGGTCCGGTGGTTTTGGACATACCTATGAATGTTCAAAAATCCGAAATGCCCACAATTTGTAACAATTTGCAACAAAAAATTAATGTAAAAGACATTGATTTTTCACCAGTTAATGATATACTTGCTATGGTTAATCAGGCAAAGAGACCTGTTTTAATGCTTGGAAACGGTATTTCACGCCAAAACAGAGCCAAAGTCAGAGCCCTTGTAGATAAGCTTAATATTCCGGTTATTACAAGTATGCCGGGATTGGATTTGGTCGAGAGCAGCGACACACGTAATCTGGGCTATCTTGGAGCAGCCTATGGCTTTAGAGCAGCTAATATTATTACATATAAAAAAGCAGATTTGATTCTGTCCCTTGGTTCTAGCATGTGCAGAAGACAGACGGGCAATCCTGAGAAGTTTGCTAAGGATGCCAGAATTATCCGTGTAGATATTGATGAGACTGAGCTTTTAAGAAAGGTTCATAAGGATGATATATCCTATGTATGGGATGTCAATGAAGCACTGGATTATTTAATTAATGCTGAGTACGAATCAGTGGATAGAAGTGAATGGCTTAAGGTGTGTGAATATTGCAAACTTAAGACAGAAGAGTATAATGAATGCTGTCCGGAGCGTATGCCTAATGCTATTATCAATAGTATTGGTGAGCTTATGGCAGCGGATACTATTTTTGCCATAGATGTTGGACAGCATCAGATATGGTCAGCTCAGTCCTTACCGATTATTGGTAACAGAAGAATGCTGTTTTCCGGTGGGCATGGTGCTATGGGATTTTCCCTTCCAGCAGCAATTGGAGCTTATTATGCAACAGAGGGTAAGACTGTGTGCATAGCCGGTGATGGTGCTTTTCAGATGAATATACAGGAATTGCAGTGGGTAGTTAGAGAGCAGATACCTGTTACGATTTTTGTAATGAATAACAATGTGCTGGGATTAATTCGCCAGCAACAGGATGATTTCTTCGGGTCACGTTATTATGGCTCATCCATAGAGGGTGGATTTGATTCACCGGATTTTACAGCTATTGCTAAGGCTTATGGTATTGCTGCTTATAAGGTTAGCAGTATTAATGAGCTAGTAGGGCTTAAGGAAGAAATCAATGCAATGAAACCGGTATTGGTGGAGGTTATGCTTCCTAACGATACCAAAGCATATCCAAAGACATATTTTGGACAGGAAATGTATTCACAGAAGCCATATATTCCGGAGGAATTGATGGAAGAACTTCTTATGATGTGATGCATTTCGTTTTAAAGAGGAGAGTTAAAAATTGAAAAAGGTAATAACCTATGGAACCTTTGATTTGTTCCATAAGGGGCACTATAATATTTTAAAAAGAGCAAGAGCTCTTGGGGATTATTTAATTGTTGGGGTTACCAGCGAAAGCTACGATATTGAGCGAGGTAAGCTTAATGTCAGGGATGGTCTTGTAACAAGAATTGAGAATGTTATGAAGACCGGATTTGCTGATGAAATTATTATTGAGGAATATCAGGGGCAGAAGGTTAATGACATTATTAAGTATCAGGCGGACGCACTTGTTATCGGTTCTGATTGGAAGGGTAAATTCGACTATCTCAAGAATTACTGTGATGTAATTTATCTTGAGAGAACCAAGAATATTTCCAGTACCCAGATTAGAGAAGATAATGACGTGTTAAACCGCATAGGAATTGCCACTGATGAGTTGGATGACAGAGGAACTATTTTGGAATCCAAATATGTAAGTGGTGTTCACTGCGAGAATGTGTTTTCTGATGATTTAGACCTTGCTAAGTCATTCTACGAAAAATACGATTTAAATGACTATAGTAATGATTACAAGGCATTTCTTAATGATGTGGAAATTGTATATATCAATACTGCATACGATAGAAGATATGAATTGGTTCTTGAGGCGATTAAGAATAAAAAGTCGGTTATTTGTAATGCTCCAATAACAAGGGATGTGGACAAGCTGGCTTCGCTTTTTAAGCTTGCCAAGAAGAACAAATCCGTTATCTGTGAGGATGTTATTACAGTCTATTTAAGAGCTTTTACACAGCTTGTATGGCTTATTAATTCTAATCTCATTGGTAAGGTTATAAGTGTTAAATGCTCAATAAGTAATGAGACACTGGGAGATAAAATAACTCTTCCGGATGCTTTGATGTATCCTTTCTGTGCAATAATTAAGCTTTTGGGCAAAAAATATACAGGAATCAATAATTCTGTGATTAAGGACTGTAACGGTGAAGCACTGTATCATTCCATTAATATTAATTATGAGAATGCGCTTGCAGTTGTTGAAGTGGGTGATAAGGTTAAGCTTGCCAATACCATGGAAATAATTGGAGAAAACGGTAATATCTTCATTCCTGAGAATTGGTGGAATACCGGATACTTTGAAACAAAGCTTAAGGATAACCCTACACCAAAGCGTTACAGCTTTAATTTCGAGGGTAATGGCTTCAGATATCTTATTCAGGAGCTTATGATTATGAAAAAAGACCACAGATATGAATGCACAAGAATTTTTAATGAGGAGTCAGTTAAAATTCTTGAAATGATTAATGCAGTGTGTGAGGATTAATATAGAGGGATAAAATGGACGTTAAGAGGCGAAAGAAAAAGAAAAGTGCGGGTAAGAGAATTGGTCTGATTTCAGGAATCCTTGCAGGATTACTTATATTATCGGTATTGGTTCTTGCGCTGACAATTATATATTTTTATAAGAAGGTTAATTACAAGCCACGACAGGAGAATTACACAATCCTTGCAGAAACTCAGAGCTTTATTGAGGATGTAACCAATCCGGATGAAACTACCGCTGCGGATTCGGACCAAAGAGTGATTAATGAGTATCAAAGCGCTGTTGAAGAAGCTCTTGGAAATATGAATCTGGAGCTGCCGGAATTAAATGATGTATATAACATCCTTCTTATTGGAACTGACGAAAGAAGCAATAACAGTGGAGCACGTTCTGATACGGTAATGCTTGTGTCCATTAACCGTAAGACTAAAGCGATTATAGGTACTTCTTTTTTAAGGGATAATTATGTAAAATTGCCCGGAAAAGGATTTGATAAACTTAATGCTTCATATGCCTATGGTGGAGTGGAGTTATTGTTTGATACCCTTGAATACAACTTTTCAATCTATCCGGACAGGTATATAACCGTTAATTTCGAGTCGTTTATTAAGGTTATTGATATTATCGGTGGAATTGAAATCTGTGTAAAAGAAGAGGAGTTATACTGGGTTAATCAGTATATTCATGCAAGCAATCTTATTGTTGGAGATGATGAGCATTCGGATTATCTTGAATTTGCCAATGGTTCGCCACAGCTTCTTAATGGTAAGCAGGCGCTTGCCTACGCCAGAGTAAGATATGTGGGAAACGCTGATTTTACCAGAACAGAAAGACAGAGAATTGTTGTTACAACCGTTTTTGAAAAGCTTAAGGAAATCGATCCTACAACACTTATGGAACTTTTGGATAAAATTCTTCCGGAGGTTACTACGGATATTACTCTTGAGGAGTTTTTTGAATTAATAAGTTTAATTCCGGAAATTTCAGAGTATAAGATTATTTCTCAGTCCATTCCTAATAATGATATAGGTGAATATCAGTTTATTACAATAGATGGTCAATCTCATATAGGACTTGATTTTGAAGTATATATAAAGTATTTATATGATACGATTTATTCGACTAATGTTACGCAGTAACGGACGATTATGTATCACAAAATAAGGTGAATCAAAGGAGCAATAAAATGCAGATACATACATTAAAGAGTAAAATACATCGCGCCGTTGTTACACAGGCGGAGATAGATTATATTGGCAGTATTACAATAGATGAGGCTCTTATGGAAGCAGCAGGAATACTTGAATATGAGAAGGTTCAGGTTGTTGATGTGGATAATGGGGCACGTCTTGAGACATATGTTATAAGTGGCGAGCCGGGAAGTGGTATTATATGTCTTAATGGGGCGGCAGCCAGATGTGTAGAAGTGGGGCACAAGGTGATTATTATGTCATATGCTGTAATGTCTCAGGAGGAGTTACGCGATAATCCACCGAAGGTAGTCTTCGTGGACGAGGATAATAAGCCTTCACGCATTACAAGATATGAAAAACATGGAAGATTAGAAGATTTATAAATTACTAATGAGGGAATTTAGTATGGTAAATGAATATAATTTAGACGAAAAAGCCGGACTTATGAATGAAAGAGATATTGCAGAAATCATTGCAGTCGCCAAAAGAAAAATTGGAGTGAAGGTATATGATAATAGTAAGGGTATCTGGAGTGAGAAATAAAATTTATAGTTGCGAAACAGGCTGGTTATTTATATAATAAAAGAATAAATTATACATTAGAGGAGGAAAAAAGGATGAATGAATTTATTAGTACACATCCATATGTAGTACCAATAGCAATAGTGGTAGTTTTATTTATTATCTTCTTGCTTGTGGGTTACGAAAAGGCACCATCGGACAAAGTGTTCCTTATTTCAGGTATCAGAAAGAGACCAAGGGTTTTAATTGGTAAAGCAGGAATCAGAATACCGTTTTTTGAAAGAAAGGATATACTTATTGCAAAGCAGATAAGTGTGGATATTAAGACCAATGGTTTTATTCCAACTTTGGACTTTATCGGTGTAGATGTTGATGCCATTGCTAAAATTGCTTTGGATGTTGACAGTGAAGAAGGAATTTTGCTTGCGCAGAAGAACTTTCTTAATATGAATGAAGCTCAGATCAGAGAAGCACTTACTGATTCACTTCAGGGTAATATGCGTGAAATTATTGGAACAATTAACCTTAAAGAAATCTGTAATAACAGACAGAAATTTGGTGACCAGGTGCAGGAAAAGGCACAGAGAGATATGAATGCTCTCGGTGTTAAGATTATTTCTTGTAACATTCAGCGAGTTATCGATGAGAATGAATTAATTAATGCTCTCGGTCAGGATAATATGTCCAAGATTCAGAAGGAAGCGTCAATTGCCAAGGCGGAGGCAGAAAGAGACGTTGCTATTGCCCAGGCAGAAGCTAAGAAGCTTGCTAATGATGCTGAAGTTAATGCTAAGACAGAAATTGCTATTAAGCAGAATGAATTAAGCATCAAAGAGGCTGAATTACAGAAGCTTTCTGATACTAAGAAGGCTGAAGCTGCTGCAGCATATAGAATTCAGGAAGAGGAACAGCGTAAGATTCTTGAAATTACTGCAACTAATGCGGATATTGCTAAGCAGGAAAGAGAAGTTGAACTTAAAGCCAAGGAAGCAGAAGTTAAGGAACAGGAGCTTGCTGCATCTATCAGAAAGCAGGCTGAGGCTGAGAAGTACAGAATAGAGCAGAATGCAGAAGCTGAGCTTTTCAAGAGACAGAAAGAAGCGGAAGCTAAGAAATACGAAGAAACTCAGAGAGCAGAAGCTGAGAAGGTTAAGGCTGAAGCACTTAAATATACCAAGGAACAGGAAGCTGCCGGTATTGAAGCAATCGGTAAGGCTGAAGCTGCTGCAATCAGGGAAAAAGGTATTGCGGAAGCAGAAGCCCTTGAGAAAAAAGCGGATGCTATGGCTAAATACGGAAGAGCAGCTATTCTTGAAATGGTTGTTAATAAACTTCCAGAAATGGCCGGAGCTATTGCCAAGCCGTTGGAGTCAATTGATAAGGTTACAATTATTGATGGTGGCGGAGCTGGTTCAGGTGTTGAGTCAATGGGTGGATATGTACCTTCAGTATTGGCTAAGACTATTGAATCAATCAAAGAGACAACAGGTATTGATATTAACGAAATCGTTAAAGCAGATACATATGATGCCAAGGTTACTAAGAATCTTAATGTAACTGGTGTAGACGGACAGGATGTAAATCTTGTGGTAGGCGATGCTCATAAAGAAGCTGCGATTACAGTTGAATAATAGTCTGTATAGATAATTAACCGACCTTTGAAAAGTTGGAGAAATCCGACAATTCAGAGGTCGGTTTTTGAATCTGTATTTTTAATCTAATTGTTTTCCATCCTTGTTGTAGATATGATAGCCATAAGATTCCATAGTTTTCCAACTATTAAATGCACTTTCAAAGTTGTGATATGAACCCTTGCTTGAGCTGGCGTTGTCAAAAGATGTTCTTACTCTGTAATAATCGGTTGAGGCAGATGCATAATTTGGATAGCTTGACGCTGTAAGCGCAATAATTTTTACGTCAAGCTGTTTTCCCTCGTTATTGTAAATGTGGTAGCCCTCGTTCTTATAGGTTTTCCAACTGTTAAAAGCATTCGCCCACTTACTGTAAGAGCCTTTGCTTGATTTTGAATCGGTAAATGTCCTACGGATACGATAATATTTGTTGCTGCCATCCGGATAATTTGAATAACTGCCCTCGTTAAGTTCTGTAACATCTTCCGGCAAGTCTGAGTCAAGATATGGAGTGGGGTCAATCCATATGAATTTGCTGGTGTCATGAAGATTATTAATATCCGGCATTTCGTGATATAATCTAATCTCAAAATGCAGATGTGCTCCATAGCTTCCACCGGTATTCCCCATAAAGCCTAATACTTTGGCTTTCGGGATGTTGCTGTTTACAATAATATCTCCTTGAACACTGTCAAGGTGTGCATATAATGTTACTTTGTACTTGCCCTGATACTTGGTATTATGTAAAAGCATTACATAATTTCCATATCCAACACCTTCGTCATCAAGCTGATTACCACCCTTCATATAAGTGATTGTTTTGATTACTCTTCCTTCTGAATGGGCGATTACATAATCTGTTGTGGTAAGTCCGTCTGTATATTCCTTTGCAACGTCTACTCCTTTGCTCCAACCACTGTGGTTAGCATATGAATTTGTAATTTTGTGGTTACCGGTTTTTATTACTCTGCTCATAATAATCCTCCTCTCTACCTATATGGTATGCACCTTTAATAGAGCTGTGCTCATCCGGAATACAAAGCATATGTAATAAATATAATAAAATAAGATTATTATAGCCGTAAAATAGAACAAATTTCTTTTTTTTCCATATACTATAGTAAGTATATGGATTGAGGCATTTGTATGCGTATTGGCGAATTGAAAAACAAAGAAGTTATTAATGCTGTTGACTGTAAAATCTTGGGTTATGTGTCGGATATAGATGTGGATTTATGTTCCGGTAAAATTCTTGCAATTATTGTACCAGGTCCCGGAAAATTGTTAGGGTTTTTGTGCCGGGAAAGTGAGTATATAATTCCATACGAATGCATAACCAAAGTAGGGCCGGACATTATTATTGTAAACGTGTGCGAGGAAAGGGTTTTAGTTAAGTCTGGGTTTGAATTATAGGAAAATAAAGGTTGACTAGAATTTGGTAAAAAATTATAATAAAAGAGAGTTCGCTTGCGGATTCTCGCGCCGAGCGCGGTTGCGTTAGCAGTAAATATCCAGATAATAAGAGGTACAGATATGAGATGTCCATTTTGTGGAGAAGAAAATACTAAGGTAATTGATTCAAGACCTGCTGAGGATAATAATTCCATACGTAGAAGAAGACAATGTGATGAATGCGGAAAGCGTTTTACTACCTACGAGAAGGTTGAGACGGTTCCGTTGATTGTAATTAAGAGAGATAATAACAGAGAGCCATATGACCGCAATAAGATTCAGGACGGAATTATTCGTTCTTGTCACAAAAGACCGGTTTCGGTTAATACCATTACAAGGATTGTGGATGATATTGAGACCAGGATTTTTAACAGGGATGAGAAGGAAATTCCAACTACCATAATTGGAGACCTTGTTATGGATAAGCTTAAAGATATTGATGCGGTTGCGTATGTCAGATTCGCATCTGTGTATAGAGAGTTCAAGGATGTTAACACATTTATGAACGAGCTTAAGAAATTTTTGGAGTAGCTAATTTTGTGTAAGAATTGCCCCGGATTACCGGGGCTTTTGTCGCGTTTTTAGATTATAGCAAAAAGGAGTAACTATGTTTCGTAAATTTTACCCGGATATGTATGTAATTTCCACCTATGTAATTGACTTTGAAAAGTTATATAGTGAAGGAATCAGAGGACTTATTTTTGATATTGATAATACATTGGTTGAGCATGGACTTCCAGCGACGGACAGGGCAAGGGAGCTTTTTCATCGTTTAAGAGCAATTGGTTTTAAGACATGCCTTATATCCAATAACAAAGAGCCGAGAGTAAAGCCTTTTGCAACTGAGGTTGATTCTCCTTATGTGTTTAAGGCGAACAAGCCATCTAAGAAAAATTATCTCAAAGCCATGGAGATAATGGGGACGGATGTAAGCAATACCTGCTTTGTGGGTGACCAGCTGTTTACAGATGTGTATGGTGCCAATAGATGTAATATTAAATCCATATTGGTTAAACCAATTCATCCTAAGGAAGAAATACAGATTGTTCTTAAAAGAAAACTAGAGAAAATAGTCTTATATTTTTATAAAAAAAGGAATGAAAAAAATGAACGCAAAAACTAAACTTTGTTGCCTTATAGGTAATCCGGTGGAGCACTCAATTTCTCCGTTGATTCACAATACTTTGGCAGAACGAATGAATATTAATATGGCATATACCGCTTTTAGAGTGGATAATGATGCGGTAGGAGATGCAATTAAGGGTGCCAGAGCACTTGGTATTCTTGGAATGAATGTGACTGTACCACATAAATGCACAGTTATTGATTCTCTTGACAAAATTGATTCTCTGGCAGCAAAAATAGGAGCTGTTAATACTGTTGTGTCAACAGGTAAGGGATACAAGGGCTACAATACAGATATTATTGGACTAGGAAGACAGCTTAAGGAAGAAGGAATTATTATTTGCAATCGGGAAGTAATAATTATCGGTGCCGGAGGTGCATCTAAGGCAATTACCTATCTATGTGCCAATGAAGGTGCCACTAGAATCTGGCTCCTTAACAGAACTATTGATAAGGCCAAGGGGTTAGCCTCTGAGGTTAACAGCCATTTTGGAGAGGTGGTTGTCCCCCTCACATTAAGCGAGTACACCAATATTCCTGCGGGTAAATATCCGGTTATTCAGACTACCAGTGTGGGACTTCATCCTAATATAGATGCAGCACCAATTGAAGATGGGGCGTTTTATGATTTGGTGGAAGCGGGAGTTGATATTATTTTTAATCCTCCTAAGACTAAGTTTATGAGCTTATGTGAAAATAAGGGTGCAAGAGCACATAACGGTCTTAAGATGCTTTTATATCAGGGAATTGCGGCATTTGAATTGTGGAATGACGTTAAGGTGTCTGATGAATTGGCAGCAGAGGTACTTATATTAATGGAAAAGGAAATGGGTATCAATGGATAATATTATTTTAATTGGATTCATGGGAAGTGGCAAATCCAGCATTGGCCGGTATATGGAGCAGGAACAGGGATATAAGCTTATTGATACGGATGAGTATATCGAATATAAGCAGTCGGATACTATAAGTAATATTTTTGCCACCAAGGGAGAAGAATATTTCCGTAATTTGGAGACGGAATGCATCAAGGAGCTAATTAATGCAGGCACTTTGGGAGCTGTGATTTCAGTTGGTGGGGGACTTCCTGTTAAGGTAGAGAACAGAGAGCTTTTAAAGGAGCTTGGCAAGGTAGTTTATCTTAGAGCCTCAGTGGATACTCTGGTGAAGAGACTTTCGGGGGACTCCACAAGACCTCTTATTCAGGGTGGGGATTTAAGAACTAAGATTACAGACCTTTTTGGTAAAAGAGAGGCTATCTACGAAGAGGTAGCGGATATTGTTATCGATACGGATGATTGTTCTTTTGAGACGATTTTTGCAATGATTAAGGAGGCAATTTAATGAAGATTTTAGTAATTAACGGACCTAATCTGAATTTTTTGGGCATTCGTAATAAAGCGGTGTATGGTAATCAGGACTATGATTATCTTGTAAATATGATTGAAGAATATGCCACAACCAAGGGAATTGAGGTGGAATGCTTCCAGAGTAACCATGAAGGAGCAATAATTGACCGAATTCAGGAAGCTTATTTTGAAAAAATAGACGGACTTGTTATTAATCCGGGTGCCTTTACCCATTACAGCTATGCAATTCATGATGCATTAGAGTCGGTTGAGACTTTCCCTAAGATTGAGATTCATATATCGGATATTAGTACAAGAGAGGAATTTAGAAGAATTTCTGTAACCGCGCCGGCATGTGATGACCAGATAAAGGGACAGGGGTTAAATGGATATTTAATGGCAATTGACAAAGTAATTGAATTAATACAGAAATAGGAGAGTAGCATGATTAATTTTTTAAATACAAATAATGTGGATGCAATTATTATAGCAGACCCTTTTAATATGAGACATATAAGTGGTTTTGCAGGCGGAGAAGGATATGTATATGTATCCGGCAAGCGTAAAGTTATTATTACGGACTCAAGATATACAGAGGCTGCCACTAAGGAGGCGAAGGAGGGCTTTGATGTAATTCAAAGTACTGTTACTAAAAGTGATATTGAGATTATCAAAGAACTTGCTAATGATGATGGCGCTAAGACTGTAGGCTTTGAGGATTTATTCTTGACCTGCAATATGTATGGCAAAATTGTTAATGTCTGCGGATTTAATAATATGAAACCACTTGGAGAGACGGTTAATGATTTAAGAATTATTAAGACACCTGAAGAACTTAATAAGCTTAGAATGGCAGAGTCCATTGGAGATAAGGCTTTTACAGATATTTTGAACTTTATTCGTCCGGGTGTTACCGAGCTTCAGATTGCAGCGGAGCTTGAATACTCCATGAAAAAACATGGTGCAGGTGGACTTTCATTTGACTCCATTGTTGCCTCCGGCAAAAATTCATCTCTTCCACATGCAGTGCCAACCAATAAGCCTGTTGAAGAAGGGGATTTTCTTACTATGGATTTTGGCTGTACTTACGATGGATATTGCTCCGATATGACCAGAACAATTGTAGTAGGTAACGCAAGTGATAAGCAGAGAGAAATCTACGATACAGTTTTGAAGGCTCAGCTTGAAGCTATGAAGGTTATTCGTTCTGGAGTTGTGGGTAAGGATGTTCATAATGTGGCGGCTAAGGTTATTGCAGATGCGGGTTACGGAGAGTATTTTGGACATGGCTTAGGTCATAGTGTTGGTCTCTATATACATGAGAATCCAAGATTTTCAGCAGCGGAGACCAGACAGATTATGGCAGGAACTATTGAAACTGTTGAGCCGGGAATATATATTCCTGACTTTGGCGGTGTGAGAATTGAGGATATGATTGTGGTGACAGAAGATGGATATGAGAACTTCACAAATTCACCAAAAGAATTAATTGAATTAAAATAAAGGGTTTTTCAAAAAAACGCAGAATAATAAAGTAGTATGTTTAGGAGAGGTGTCTGAATGAATAACAGACAGGTACAGGAAGAATGGGAGCTTGCACACTTAAGTAAGTATGCATCCCATAGTGTTAATTCCAAGGGAAGAGATATTCCTGAGGACGAATGTGATATAAGAACAGTATATCAAAGAGACAGAGACAGAATACTTCATTGTAAATCTTTTAGAAGACTTAAACACAAGACACAGGTTTTTCTTTCTCCGGAAGGAGATCATTATAGAACCAGATTAACTCATACTCTTGAGGTTGCCCAAATTGGCAGAACAATTGCCAGAGCACTGCGTCTTAATGAGGATTTAACGGAAGCTATTGCTTTGGGACACGATTTAGGACATACACCTTTTGGTCACGCTGGTGAGAGGGTGCTTAATGAAGTATGCTCCCTAGGGTTTCGTCATTATGAGCAGAGTATAAGAGTTGTGGAGTTTCTTGAAAAAGATGGACTTGGGCTTAATCTTACATGGGAAGTCAGGGACGGAATTCTTAATCACAGAACTACAGGTTCTCCAACTACTATGGAGGGCAAGATTATTCGTTTGTCGGATAAAATTGCCTATATTAACCACGATATTGATGATGCTATTCGTGGTAAAATTCTTAAAGAAGATGACATACCCCAGGAATACACCAAGGTTCTTGGAAGAAGCACCAAGGAAAGACTTAATACACTTATTCATGACATTATTTCCGAAAGTATGGACAAGGATGATATTTGTATGTCAGAGGATGTGGAGTATGCTATGACACACCTTCGTAAGTATATGTTTGAAAGTGTATATACTAATCCTGTAGCCAAAAGCGAAGAAATCAAAGCTCATAAGATGCTTAAGGAAATGTATTTTTACTTTATGGAGCATTATGAGGAGATTCCTTGTGGATTTAGAAGAATTGAAGAGCTTCATAATGAGACCAAGGAACGCGTGGTGTGCGATTACATAGCAGGAATGAGCGACCATTACGCTACCAGCATTTTTAAGAAAATATTTATTCCGGTTTCATGGAAAAAATAAAAGAGAGGTATAGCCTTGTATTTTTCAGATGATATAGTCGAAGAAGTACGTTCACGAAATGACATTGTGGACGTTATTTCTTCTTATGTGAAACTACAAAAAAAAGGTGGTTCATATTTTGGACTTTGTCCTTTTCATAATGAAAAATCTCCTTCATTTTCAGTTGCAGGCAACAAGCAGATGTTTTATTGCTTTGGATGTGGAGAAGGTGGAAATGTCTTTTCTTTTCTGATGAAATACGAGAATATGACATTCTCAGAGGCTTTAAAGCAGTTAGCTGACAGGGCGGGAATTCAATTACCGGATTATCATGAATCATCAGAAGAGAGAATGAAGGCTGACCTCAAAAATCAGATATTTGAGATTAATAAGGAGGCTGCCAGATATTTTCATTACCTTCTTGGTACAGAAATTGGTGAAGCTGCAAGAGAATATATTGATAAGAGAGGACTTGCCAAAGAAACAGTTACTTCATTTGGTCTGGGTTTTTCTCCAATGAAGAAGGATTCTTTGTACAATTATTTTAAGAAAAAAGGATATGATGACCAGGTTCTTAAGCAGACAGGGTTATTTATATATGATGAACGAGGCGTTCACGACAGATTCAGAAACAGACTTATGTTTCCAATAATCAATAACAACAATAAGGTGATTGGTTTTGGTGGCAGAGTTATGGGAGATGGTCAGCCCAAATACCTAAACTCTCCGGAAACGGTGGTTTTTGATAAGGGAAGAAATCTGTATGGTTTTAATGTTGCCAAAAACTCCCGCAAAAACAATCTGATTATCTGCGAGGGATATATGGATGTTATTTCCATGCATCAGGCGGGATTTAATCAGGCGGTGGCATCCCTTGGAACAGCTTTTACACCGGGACAGGCTCTTCTTATGAAGAGGATAACCAAGGATGTTTTGGTGTGCTATGACAGTGATGGACCAGGCACCAAAGCGGCAATCAGAGCCATTGGTATTTTCAGGGAAGCCGGTATGCGCTGTAAGGTAATTAATATGCAGCCATACAAGGATGCGGACGAATTTATCAAAAAAGAAGGTCCGGAGGCCTTTGCCAAAAGAATTGAAGAGGCGCAGAATGGGTTCTTGTTTGAAGTAGCCGTTATGGAACGGGATTTTGATATTAGTGATCCGGATGGAAAGACTGCTTTTATCAATCAGGTTGCCAGAAGACTTACTGATTTTGAGGATGAAATTGAGCGCAATAATTACATAGATGCAGTTGCTGCCAAATATTTTATTTCGGTGGACAGTCTGCGAAAACAGGTTGCAAGAATGGCAGTAAGTGCTGTTGTTAAAAAGCCTGTTTCGGAAAATCGTGAAGCTGCCAAAGCAAAAGAGGCAGATTCAGGAGTTAAGAAGGCTCAGCGAATGTTACTGACATGGATATGTGATGAGCCGGGAATATATCGTGTTATCAGCAAGTATATATCGGCTGATAAATTTACTGAACCAATATATCAGCGTGTTGCGAAGCTTTTATTTGAACAAATAGAAGCAGACGCGTTCAGACCAGAAGTGATTCTTAATTCCTTTGAGGGTGATGAAGAGCACAGTGAGGTCGCTAAGATTCTTAACACTAATATTTTAGATGCGGAAGCATCACATAAGGACAGGGAAAGAGCGATTAATGATGCCATTAAGCTTATGCTTAAGGAATATTATGACGGAAAAAATCGTAACGCCACATCCCTTCATGAGCTTCAGGACATTATGAAAAGTCAGGCTGAACTTGCAAATTTGCATATTTCATTGAATTGAGGATACAATAAGATTAACTATGGAAGGATGGACATGTTAATGGAAGAGAACATGGAAAAATTCACAGAAATGCTTAAGGAGCTTTTAGCTCTTGCCAAAAAAAAGAAAAATGAGCTGGAATATCATGAGATTACAGACTTTTTCGGACCAATGGTTGATGATGCCGAAAAGATGGACAAGGTATTTGAATTCCTTGAGGCCAACGGCATTGATGTCATCAGAAGCATTGATAATGATGAGCCGGAAGAAGAAATTATTCTGGATGAAGAAGATGAAGTTGATATGGAAAACATCGACTTATCTGTTCCAGAGGGAATCAGTATTGAGGACCCTGTCAGAATGTACCTTAAGGAAATTGGTAAGGTACCTCTTCTTAGCGCGGATGAAGAAATTGAGCTTGCCAAGAGAATGGAATTAGGAGATGAGGATGCCAAAAAGCGTCTTGCAGAGGCCAATCTTCGTCTTGTAGTTAGTATTGCCAAAAGATATGTGGGCAGAGGTATGCTTTTCCTTGATTTGATTCAGGAAGGTAACCTTGG
>CAZNUK010000017.1:0-34100 GCA_964576255.1 uncultured Butyrivibrio sp. | reverse complement strand
TCCGTTGCAAAAAGAGAATGCTTTTTAATAATTCCTCTATAGGATATGCATAAATTCTGAATAAGTTTTTTTTTGGAATTATGCGCGATTAACCCTCTGTTCATTTTTATTTCCCTCCAATGCTGTTTTTCTACTTATCTCCACGCTTTGTACCAGTCCAATACCGGCGTATATGGACACTAAGGAACTGAGTCCGTAGCTTACAAATGGTAATGGAATACCGGTGTTTGGAAGTAATTCCGTTGCAACACCGATGTTAATAAATGATTGAAAAACAATAATTGATGCCACTCCAAAGCATATTATTCGTCCGGACAAATTAGGCGCCCTGGACCCGGTTATTATGCATTCCGTAGCAATCAAAAAAATCAATCCCAGAACTATCATACTGCCTACAAATCCCATTTCTTCTCCAACAATGGAAAATATAAAGTCAGTCTGTGGTTCCAGCAAGTAATTTCCGTTCTTAACTGAATCTGCACTGTCGTTATATAACCCTTTTCCGGTAAGCTGCCCCGAACCAATGGCAAGTACAGAATTGTCCTGCTGATATCTTAAATCGTCATATTCATCAGGATTAATAAAGGATAAAATTCTTTTAAGCTGATATGGCTTTAATAATTTCTGGTTCGGAGTCTGTACATATATAATCAGACCGACTGCGACAGGCACAATAACAGCAAGAATAATTCCTATTTTTTTGTAACTAAGCCCCGAAATAAAAAGGGCTGTAATAAACATTAAAGTAATAAGAATTGTTGTGGACAAATCCGGTTCACTTACAATTAACAGTAAAGGTACTGCTGTCAATGCACAGGCAATAAAAAAATTACGCCATTTCTTAAGAAAATCCGGGTTATGACCAAACAGCCATGCCCAAAATACAATTAACAGTATTTTGGAAAATTCTGACGGCTGAACACTGATTGAATCTGTAATTTCTATCCATCTGGTAGCGCCGTTAACGTTCTTGCCAAATAATAAAACAGTAGCCAATAAAACAATGGTTGCGGCATATATTAACCAGTGTAATTTTAGTAAGGAGTTATATCTAATTACAGAAAGAAACAGCATAAAAACCAGACTTCCTGCAAAACCAATAATCTGCTTAGACTGGTATCCTGCTCCGGGTACAGCACTTCCGATAAGCACTATACCTAATGCAGTTAAACATAACACCCAGAATAATAATCTCCAATTGTAGTATTTAATTTTGAAATTTAAATGTTTGAGCATGTGTACTACCCGGTTAAATTATTTTCTATTTAAATCCTTGATAGGGATATTAGCAAATAATGCTGGTACAGTGCCGTTATTGGAATCGGAATCTGTCTGTGTAATCTGAATATCAAGTCCTTCAACGTCAATTTCCATATATTTGCTGATAACCTTAATAATATCATTCTTAATCATTTCCATGATATCCGGTGAGCAGTTTGCTCTGTCTGATACAAGAAGAAGCTTCAAACGATCTTTTGCAACGTTTCCTGAATTTTTCTTCTTAAACATTTCAAATAAACCCATTATAATCTTCCTCCCTTTAGTTTTTCTTTTTGAACAATTTTGCCCAGAAACCATTCTTAGCGTCCAAATCAAGTAAAGGAACTTCCTCACCTAAGATACGCTTACAAATGTTCATATAAGCTTTTCCTGCCATAGCATCTGAACCAACAAGAGGGTCACCCTGATTAGTTGAAATTACAATGTTCTCATCATCAGGAACTGCACCGATAAGGTCTATAGAAAGGATATCTACAACGTCTTCAATTGACATCATATCACCTTTTTTAACCATATCCATACGGATTCTGTTAACAATTAAGTCTGTTTTGCCGATTTCATTAGCTTCAAGTAAGCCAATGATTCTATCAGCATCCCTGATTGCAGATACTTCAGGTGTGGTAACTACCAATGCTCTGTCAGCACCTGCAATAGCATTCTTGAAGCCCTGTTCAATACCGGCAGGACAGTCAAGAATTATGTAATCAAATTCTTCCTTAAGTTCGTCGGTTAATTTCTTCATCTGCTCAGGTGTTACAGAATTCTTGTCCTTAGTCTGAGCTGATGGAAGAAGATAGAGATTAGCATATCTCTTATCCTTGATTAATGCCTGTTTAATACGGCAATTTCCTTCAATAACATCTACAAGATTGTATACGATTCTATTTTCAAGACCCATTACCACGTCAAGGTTTCTAAGTCCGATATCTGTATCGATTAACACTACCTTTTTGTTTAATTTGGCAAGACCTGTTCCTACGTTAGCGGATGTTGTAGTCTTACCTACACCACCTTTTCCTGATGTAACAACTATTACTTCACTCATTTCAATTCCTCCGATTTAAATAATCATATATATTATGCAAGTTTTTGTGGTCATTTTCAATGTTTTTTTGAAAAAATTTACAACTTAATGTCATCTAAAACATTTTTATCAAGTTTTTCGATATAGATGTTTTCATCTTCGACAAAAGCTATCATTGGATCCGGGCCGATAGGCTTAACTCTTCCGCCGGAATCGTTGCATCTTGCAATGGTATCACCGATTCTGATTTGTATAGGTGCCATCTCAAGAGCTACGACAAAAGCTTCGTCATTACCATTGGCACCGGCATATACGGTTCCTTTTAAAGCTCCCAAAATTATAATGTTACCCTTAGCAATAACCTTGGCACCCGGATTAATATCTCCTAAAATAATAATACTGCTTTCGGATTCTAACTGCTGACCGGAACGAAGGGTTCCTTTATAAAATCTTCCAGTCTGTGCGGATAATTCTTCAAGCTTATCTTCTACGGCTTTTTTGAACATTTTTTCTTTGAGCTCGTCATTATCGATTACACATACAATATTAAGGTCAGAGTTGTCTGCAATAATCTGAAGAATTTCTCTTTCTTCATCTGCTGAGAGGGTTCTTCCCTCAAAAGAAACCGCCATATTTGCTTTGTCAAAGAATTTGGCTGCACTTTTAAATTTTTCAACAAGACCGGTTTTGAGCTCTTCAAAGGATATATTTTTATCCATTTGAATTACAATTCCATATTTATTTCCCTTGATTACAACTGAATTATTCACAGTTTTTACCTCCTTTATTCTACAATCTGGAATGATGATGTGGCATAATTGTGGTACATTTCGCTTGGAAGCTCCACGTCATAGTATGCAGCCATGGCATAATAACACATAACGCCGGCATTAACAGCAGCGTATGCGTTAGGCAACATAGTTGTTACCACCAAATCAGGATTCCCCTCGTAGTCTTTACTGTAATATATAAAACAAGCATGGTTGGCACGGTTTTTATTTTCTTCGGCTGTTCCGGACTTGGCATATAATGTGCCCGGCAGTCCTTCTTTGATTGGAGCATATGCTGTATTAAGCACTTCATTCATACCTTCTGCAACAGCGTCCCAGATGCCTTGGTCCATTGTAACAACGTGGTCAATAACCGGCTCATAAACAGTTTCTTCACCTGTAATACCATCTACAGTTTTGGATATTATGGAACTGTTATATACAGTACCACTGTTTGCCATTGTAGAGGTGTATCTTGCAAGGTTTAAACAGGTGTATGCATTGGTACCCTGACCGATTGCTGATGCTACCGGATTGTAATCAGTAACATGAGGTGTGGTTTCGGATATCTGTATTCCTGTTGGAGTGGATATGCCCATTAATTCAGCATATTTCTGAATGCAGGAAAGTCCGTAATTAAAATCCAGTGTTCCGTCGCTGCTGATACACAAACGATATCCTAATTCACAGAAATAATCGTTACAAGATTGTGCAAGGGCATTCTCCATATCAAGACCATCATGCATATTAGGGTATACTGAACATTTGATGCTTGGAAGTACTGTATCAAATATTCCATCACAAGTTATTATTTCCGAAGGTGAAACAACGCCCTCATTAAGTGCTGCAAGAGCAATTAACGGCTTAAAAGTTGAACCGGGAGCTATTTTGGTCTGGGTTACTCTGTTAACAAGTGGTGTGGATGCATCATCCAAAAGACTTGCGTAGTATTCTGCATCAATTGTTCCGGAAAAATAATTAATGTCATAGCTTGGGTAGCTTGCCATGGCAAGAATATTTCCGTTATTAGGGTCTTCCACAACACAGGCACCTGAACAAGGGTCAAGGGCCAGTTCAGCAGGTGTTATTTCAAGCGTTTTTATTTTATTTATAAGAAAATCATACACCGAACCGCCATTTTGAATTGTAACATATTCAGACTCGGTATAATTGATTTTACCCTGCTCCATTAAAATAAGGCAAATGTTTTTGTTGGAGATAGTGTGATGAGTGATAAGATTGTTATAAATCATTTTATCAAAATCCCTATCCTTATCAAGAAGCGAAAGTCCTTCTTTAATTACAGCATTTATAACCTCTTCTTCAGTGGGATACTGGTTGGAAACATCCAAATTATGAATATTAACCCAGTCAAGAGCTATTGCACCCTCCAGATACTCTTTAAATGAAATTGTTCCATTACTCCACTGCTGCTGAATTTCCTCCTGGGAATTAATCTTGGTGCTGTCGAGAATATCAGTTTCAATTAGTAAGGTTCTAAGCCTTTTAATGCTTTCACCGATGTCCTCTGGCAAAGCATTATGTGGAGTTGTACCATTAAGCTCAGTTTCAACCTGCAATAACATAAGTGCTCGATGCTGGGAAAATGTTGTATATACCGTAATTGCTGCTTCTGTCTCGGAGGTTTGGATTAAATCTATATCAATTTTGTTATTGTTAATGAGAGCTGCACACACATCTGTAATAGGAATAACAATGTTGTTCCCATCCCTGTCCGAATCTGAATTAACAATTCTTGAAACCAGGGTTTCTGCAAGACGTCTTTCAAGTAGTTCGTACACTTCCTTTTGAAGCTCAACATCAATGGTCAGATATACATCGCTTCCCACAGTTGCGTCAACGGTCTCAATTACTTCCATTACTCGTCCTACATTATCTACAAGAATGGTTTCGTAGCCTTTTTTACCTGCAAGTAAGGTCTCAAATTCCGCTTCAATTCCGGATTTACCAATTATATCATTAGCTTCATAACTGGAATCAATAAGCTGAAGCTCAGAAAGCTCAGTGCTGTTAATTTTACCGGTATAGCCAACAATGTGAGCTATATAAGTGCTGTAATTATATTTTCTGATATAGTCCTCTTCTATTGTTACACCGGTTAATATGTCTGAATTTTCCAAAATGGAAGCCATTGTGGTATCAGACACATTAGTTGCAACTTTAAAGGAGATATATCTTTTGTATGAATTAGCTGCAAGATTGTAACGGATATATATAATCTTAAGAACCATTTCATCGTCATAGACAGTGGTTGGTTCTTCTCCTTCCTTGGCAGGCTGATTTATTTTATAACGTTCCTTCAGATATTCAACAACATCTGAGACAGTGGCATTTCGCTCCTCATCAGTTAAATCACTTATGTTGGAGTGACCATAAATATCTCTTAAAAACCTTAGTAAGGCATTATCCGAAACATTGTAAACATATCTGCCACTGGTATAATCAATCTGAAAATCATAGTCAATTGAATCACCATGCTCTTCAATTATGGTAACCATATTGCTTATAATGGAATTTAAGGTTTCGTGTTTGACTTTGGTGGATTCATAATAACCACAGTCCTCAATAACAACGGAATATGCAAGCTCACTGTACGCTAAAAGCTCACCGTTGGCATCGTAGATATTACCTCTGTAACCATCTTTGACAACAGTTTTCTCCGCTTTGAGGTTGTAGCTTAAGCTGTAGTTCTCGCCATTAACAATCTGTAAGACGAACAAACGATATACTAAAACACCAAAAAGAGCCAGTGCCACTATTATAAATGGAGCGACTCTTGATGTAATTATCTTTTTAAGTATGAAGCTTAATTCTTTAAAAAAATCAAGTATTGTTTCTATGAACATTTCTTGCGGACCTCTTTCTGTCTATATAATCAAGCTTGCGATTAATAAAATATACCAAAAGGTATGCAAAGATTGTAATTACAACAGTGTATACAACCTCGGGAATAATTATTTTTATAAAATAATGTCCAAAATTCAATCTGTTTCTAAAAAGAAAATGGAAGAAATAAAACAAAATTCCGTAGCCAAAATCACATAAAGCAACGAGACTTATTGGAAGTAAAAGCTGTTCTTTGGAATATTCTTTGTAGAATAAACCATTAAAATATCCTGCAAGCAAATATATTAATGGTGAAAGACCTACTATTCCTCCACTCATAACATCCACCAACATCCCACCGAAGAAGCCGGTGAGCATTCCGGAACGTCTTCCTCTCATAAAACCCACGATGCAGGCAAACATCAGAATCAGATTAGGAGTTATTCCGCCTATGGAAAGATAAATGGTAAAAACTGTGGTCTGAAATACGTATAAAATAATTATTGAAAAGAAACTGATAATAAATCGTCTCAATTACAAGCACCCTACTTTTCTATAATGGTTTTCTGGTCTAAAATAACCAGAACCTTCTGAATATGTTTAAAATCCACAGCGGGAACCACATATCCTGATTGTGTAATATTATTACTGTCCATGGTTACATCCTTGGCATAGCCTATAAAAATACCCTCGTGGTATTTTTCACTTATATTAGAGGTGATAAGCATATCTCCGTCCTTAATTTTAACGGAGCCATCCATATACTGGAATTTAATATACCCCTCTTCCATTAACATTAAATCTCCACTAATGGTACAGACATCCGAGGTGTTAAGAAGCATGGCACTTACTTTGCTGGAATCATCTATAATGGAGCGGACAATGGAATAATTATCAGCAACCTCAACAACAAGACCCACAAGACCATTACCTGCAATTACATTCATATCCACGCAGATGCCGTCCTTGGAGCCTTTGTCAATTGTAAAAGTACTGTACCAGTTGTCAGAATTACGGGCAATAACATTCGCACCGATTTTATTAAATTCTGAATAGGTCTGATCCAATTCATATAACTCTCTGAGCTGTTCTAACTCAACCTGATCCTTAAGAGTCATCATTCTATCCTGAGACAGAACATCTATCTGCTCTTTTAACTGGTCATTTTCCTTCTGAAGCGCTTCAATTGATTGTAATAGTTCACTTTTTTCATTAAGCCACAGGCCTATACCGTTAACACCCTTCTGAAGTGGAACAATAATACTGGAGGCAGCGTTTTGTAATGGATTGGTAAAAATATCCGTAAAAAACGAAAGTCCGATAAACACAAGACATATACCTGTCAGTATTGTAAGCCATATTTTGGAAGAAAAAATATTTTTTAATTTCTTTTTCATAATTAATTCCCATTAATCAATAATTCGAGTCTTTGGAACATAAGCAATATCGTTATATTTTGGAGTCTCGATAATCATTTTAATTCCACGAAGAACACATTCGGACGGTTCTTCCGTAACATTAACATGTAATTCGGTCTCGGAATTGATTAATTTGGCAAGACCTTTAATTGCTGAAGAACCACCGGTAAGATATATTCCTGTATCAATAATATCCGCTGCTAATTCCGGCGGAGTTCTCTCTAAAATTATTTTCATTGAGTCTATAATCTGATGAATAAAATCAATCATACAGTCATATACAACATCAGAAGAAATGTCGCATTTGGTTGGTAATCCGGTAACGATATGTCTTCCGTATACATTAACAAAGCGTTCCTTCTCTTTAATTGCGTTCCCAAGTTCAAATTTAATGGATTCTGCGGTCTTAGCACCGATTACAAGATTGTAATGCTTACGTACAGCTGAAATAATAGCCTCATCGAGCTTATTACCACCGAATTTGATGGATTTGCTTAAAACAATACCACCAAGGGATAAAATAGAGATTTCAGTTGTGTCAGCACCTATATTAACTACCATGATACCTCTGGCATCATTAACCTCAACTCCTGCTCCCACAGCATCAGCAACAGGTTTGTTAATTATCATAATTTTTTTGGCTCTCAACTTAGAATCTCTGATAAGTTCCAAAAATGCACGTTTTTCAACTTCTGTAATTCCTGTTGGTACAGCAATATAGTAGTCTGCCGGTACGAATTTTTTGTTCTGCCGGCTGATTTTATGGATAAATTCCATAAGAAGCTGTTGCATATTATCAAAATGAGCAATTACACCATATTTAACTGGAAATGATACCTCAATATTGGAAGGCGCTTTTTCATGCATTTCAAAGGCCTCGTCACCAAAGGCATATAAAGTCTTTTTATCTGCAATTGCAATAATGTTCTTTTCGTTAAGTATTTTATTATTTTCTTTGGAATATATTTTAATATTACTGGTACCAATGTCCAGTCCGTATATGTTACGTCCCATTTTAGTTATCCTTTCTTAAAAGCTCTCTTTCATTAAAACTATAATAATTATTATCTCCTATGATAATATGGTCGATTAAGGGAATTCCAATCAATTGTCCCGCGTCAAAAATTTGTCTGGTACAATCCAAATCATTATGACTTGGTGTGGAATCGCCACTAGGATGGTTATGCACGAGAACGATATACACGGCACCGTGTTTAAGTGCTTCCATATACACATCCCTCGATGATACAATGGTCTGATTAACAGAGCCAATGGAAAGCGTTATATCCCTGATTAAACGGCATTTGTTATCAAGAAGCATAAGAATAAGCTTTTCCCGATTGAGATGCCTTAAATCCTCCATATAATACTCTGCTATTTCTGAGGCTTTGTTGAAATAAGGTTTCTTAGGAAAAGCACTTTTGGCAATTCTACTGGAAAGCTCCCCCACACAGGCAAGCATAACTGCTTTAACTGTGCCGATTCCATCGATTGACATAAAATCCTTAAGAGTCAGGTGTTTAAGACCTAACAAACCTTGTTCACCGGCTTTTTTGAGAAGATTCTCAGCAATCTCAAGACAGTTATGTCGTAAAGTACCTGTCCTTATTATTACTGCCAGAAGCTCTGCATTGGTTAGCGCGCCGGGGCCCAGACGGATGCATTTTTCATATGGTAAATCATCATAGTCCTTTTTATTAAGTTTTGACATTAAGACCTCACTCTCTGCGGAAAGGTCAGCCTTTTACCTAGTTATATTATCATAACAAGTCTTTAATTTCAATACTTCCTAGTGGAGTCTCTATAAGCTTTTGAAGGCTCATCATAATTCCGAATTTGGCATGCTGCCAGGTAAGACCACCCTGGAAAAAGGCTGTAAATGGCTCTCTTAAAGGGCCATCTGCCGATAATTCAATGGATGAACCTGAAATAAAGGCACCTGCTGCCATAATTACTTTGGAATCATATCCCGGCATATCCCAAGGCTCAGGAGTAACATGGCTGTCAACCGGAGCTGCTGCCTGAATTCCTTTACAAAAAGCAATTAAATATTCTGGCTTACCAAATTCCACCGCCTGAATAATATCAAATCTATCTTCTGTTTTATTAGGAATAACCTTAAACCTGAGGTTTTCATATATGTTAGCGGCAAAAATTGCTCCCTTAAGAGCCCCGGCAGTAACTGTTGGGGCAAGAAAAAGTCCCTGATAAAACTGTGGATTAATTCCGAGAGATGCTCCAAGTTCTTTTCCGAGTCCCGGTGCAGTAAGTCTGAATGCTGCATTTTCAACATATTCTTTTTTGCCACAGATATATCCACCTGTTGGGGATAAGCCTCCACCTGCATTTTTAATTAAAGAACCCACTACTAAATCGGCTCCCACATCTGTAGGCTCGATAGTTTCAACAAATTCACCGTAACAGTTATCCACCATACAGATAACATCCGGCTTAATATTTTTTATAAAAGCAATAAGCTCTCCTATTCTTTCTACTGATAAGGTTGGGCGGCTTGCATAGCCCTTTGAACGCTGGATTGTAACAAGTCTTGTGCGTTCATTAATTCCTGCCTTTATTGCATCATAATCAAAATCACCATTTGGAAGTAAATCAGCCTGGGCATAGGTTATGCCATATTCCATAAGACTTCCTTTTTGTGGTCTGATGCCGATTACACCAAGTAAAGTATCGTAAGGTGCGCCTACGGGAGAAAACAGTTCATCCCCCGGTCTTAAATTACCTGCAAGTGCCACAGTTAAAGCATGTGTTCCACAGGTAATCTGTGAACGGACAAGAGCTGCTTCCGTGTGAAAAATATCAGCATATACATCTTCAAGGGTATCTCTTCCAAGGTCGTTGTAACCATAACCTGTACTTGTTCCAAGATGAGCTTCACTGACCTGATTTTTTTGCATTGCAAGAATAACCTTAAGCTGGTTATACTCTGCAACTTCATCAATTTTAGCAAATCTTTCCTTAAGGTCGTCTTCAATTTCTTTACAAAAATCAAGAACCTCTTTGGAAATACCTGCTTTTAAATACATTTCGTAATTATTAGAATTCATATTATTGTTCCTTTATAATGTTTTTGTCTATAAGACATTCTTTAATATATCTAAGAATTGCCTCTTTTTCGTAATTAAATTCATTTTTGTTAAGGAATATAACATCCTTTTCGCGTCTGAACCAGGTTAGCTGCCTTTTGGCAAAATGTCTGGTTTCAAGTTTTATCCGATAAATTGCTTCCTCAATGGTTATATCTTTGTTAAGAGCATCTATTATTTCTTTATACCCTAGTCCCTGCATTGAAACAAGATTACGGGTATACCCCTCTGCCATAAGGCTTTTGACTTCTTCAACAAGTCCGTTTTTTAGCATTATATCCACTCTCTGGTTAATTCTGTCGTAAACATTGTCTCTTAAATCATTAAGAACAAAATATGCAAAATTATAAGGTGATTCCTTAGCTCTTTGTTCCCTGTTGTGTGTGGATATCTTTTCTCCGGTAAAATGATGATACTCAAGGGCTCTTATCACTCTTTTAATGTTATTTGAGTGAATTTCTATGGCTGCTTCTGGGTCAACTTCCTTAAGCATTTCATAGAGATATTCACTACCCTTGGTATCCGCAAGGCTTTGAAGGTGGTTTCTGTATTCCTTATCCCCTGTTTCTTCTGAAAAATCAATGTCATATATAACAGATTGAATGTAAAAGCCTGTTCCGCCGGTTAAAATAGGGATATGTCCCTTTTCGTATATCTCATCCATGGCTTTAAGAGCAAGCTCTTTAAATAAAAATACATTAAAATCTTCCGCTGGGTCTAATACATCAATTAAATGATGTGGAACATCCTCCATTTCCTCAGGAGTGATTTTGGCTGTGCCTATATTCATTTTCTTATATACCTGCATACTGTCGGCACTGATTATTTCTCCGCTAACAGCTTTTGCAAGGGAAATTGATAAATCGGTTTTGCCCACTGCTGTGGGCCCTGTAAGAATTATTAATGGTTTTTTCATAGTTATACAATTCGTTTGAATTTTTTCTCCAATTCATATTTGGTCATTGTAATCATTGTAGGTCTGCCATGAGGACAGTTATATGGATTATCAAGAGTCATAAGCTTGCTGATAAGCTCAGTGGCTTCTCTTTGGCTTAAGTGGTTGTTACCCTTGACTGCTGCCTTACAAGACATAGTTGCAATTCTGTCCTTAATAGATTCTGGTGTCTTTTTAAAGGAGTCATCGGACATAGAGTCCAGAATTTCCATCAAAAGCTCCTTAGTATTGGCTTCGGTAAAATCAGCCGGAATACCTCTTATAGCATAAGAGCTGTCTCCGAAATCCTCTAATTCAAAGCCATATCCGGCAAAATAATCCATATTTTCTTTAAGAACTTGTTCTTCCCTGCCAGTTAATTCAATAATTACCGGAGGATTTAAAAGCTGGGTTGTAATAAGCCTTTGTTCATAACGCTTTATAAATTCTTCGTACAGAACTTTTTCGTGAGCTGCGTGCTGGTCAATAATATACATACTGTTTTCAAACTGAACTATCCAGTAAGTGTCAAACACCTGACCAACAATAGTTATATCCGGTTTATTTTCTTCTTTTAACAAATCCGGCTCATTAAATATCATAAGCTGTTCGTATTTCGACTGTTCTTCCTGTATTACCGGCTTAGCGGTCTCTTCTTGAAGCTTAGTAAGTCTGTTAACCTCAAATGGCTCCGGCATTCTTGGAACTATAGGTTTGGGTGCTTCCATAACAGGTTTTGGTGTTTCTATAGCGGACTTTGGCGCTTCAATAACCGGCTTTGGCGCTTCCACTTCAATTTTTGGTACAAGTTCTCTTCTTGTGAGCGCTTCGGTTATAGAACTCACAATGGAATCATATAGATACGGCCCGTTGGCAAATCTTAATTCCATTTTGGAAGGATGTACATTAACATCCAGTTCTTTTGGCTCAATATCAATATGAAAGGCTGTGAATGGATATTTATGTTGCATCATAAAGGGCTCATATGCTGCTTCTATTGCTTTCATAATTATTGGACTTTTAATGTATCTGCCGTTAATATAGTAATTTTCAAAATTTCTGTTGCTTCTTGAGACTACCGGCTTTGCTACGTATCCTGTAATTGAAAAATTCTCATATTCACCCTTAAGTTCTACTAACTCAGCAGTTATTTCTCTGCCAAAAATATTATATATTACATCTTTAAGATTGCCATTTCCTGTAGTGTGAAGCTTTTGCTGGTTGTTCTGGATAAATCTAAAGGAAATATCCGGATGGGACATACATAAATGCTCCATAAGGGAGTTAATATATCCGCCCTCAGTTGCAGGTGTTTTAAGGAACTTACGTCTTGCAGGAGTGTTATAAAAAAGGTTTCTTACAATAAATGTAGTTCCCTCCGGTGCTCCAACCTCTTCAAAATTCTTTTCGACTCCACCACTGATTTCATAACGTATTCCTGATAGTTCATTGGGTGTTTTGGTAATTAATTCAACCTGTGCTACTGCACTTATACTAGAAAGAGCCTCGCCTCTAAAACCTAATGAAGAAATACTTACAAGGTCTGCGGCATCTTTTATTTTACTGGTGGAATGACGTAAAAAGGCGATTTTAATATCGTCTTTTGGAATTCCTACTCCGTTATCGGTAATTCTAATAAAGGATATTCCGCCTTCTTTGATTTCTACGGTTATAGCAGTTGCACCTGCGTCTATAGAGTTTTCTACAAGTTCCTTTACAACAGAAGAAGGCCGGTCAACTACTTCACCGGCTGCTATCTGATTAATGGTATTTTGGTTTAAAAGATGAATTGACATATAATTACCACCTGTTCTTAATCTGGTCCTGAATCTTATAAAGGGAATTTAATGCATCTATAGGTGTCATTACTGAAAGATCCATGTTTTTAATATCATCAATAATATCATCATTATTAACGGCATCGAATAAGGACATCTGAACATACTCATCCTTGCCGATTTTTTCTGGTATTTTAAAGGAATCTGCTGCCACTCCAAACTTGGCAATTTCCCTTGCTTTGGCGGAAATATCGTTATTGGCAAGCTCAGTTACAATTTCCTTAGCTCTTAAAATTACACTGTCAGGCACTCCTGCAAGCTTAGCTACCTGAATTCCGTAGCTCTTATCCGCACCGCCTTTAACAATTTTGCGGAGGAAAACAATATCATCTCCCTGTTCTTTAACTGCAATACAATAGTTATTAACAGATGGAATTGTGCCCTCAAGCTCTGTAAGCTCGTGGTAATGGGTTGCAAAAAGAGTTTTGGCTCCTAAAAGCTTAGGATTACTTATATGCTCCACAACTGCCCATGCAATGGAAAGTCCGTCAAAGGTACTTGTACCACGTCCTATTTCATCTAAAATAAGAAGACTGTTAGATGTTGCGTTTCTAAGAATATTGGCAACCTCTGTCATTTCAACCATGAAAGTACTCTGACCACTTGCCAAATCATCGGAAGCTCCAACACGTGTAAAGATTCTGTCCACAACACCGATGTCTGCGGCTTTGGCAGGAATATATGAGCCGATTTGCGCCATTAGTACAATAAGGGCTGTCTGACGCATATAAGTTGATTTACCTGCCATATTTGGTCCTGTAATAATAGAAATACGGTTTTTGTTATTATCAAGGTATGTATCGTTCTCTACAAAAAGATTGTTGGTTATCATCTTTTCAACTACAGGATGACGACCACCTTCAATATTAATAATTCCTTTTTCATTAATCTTAGGACATACATAATTATTCTGCATGGCTACCAAAGCAAGACTTGCATATACATCAATTCCGGCAATTGCTTTGGCTGTATTCTGAATTCTAATTACCTCTGCTGCAATTCTGTCCCTTACATCCGTGAATAAGTCATATTCTAATGAGAAAAGCTTGTCCTGAGCACCAAGAATAACCTCCTCTAATTCTTTTAGCTTAGGGGTGGTATATCTTTCCGCATTAGTAAGGGTCTGTTTTCTAATATAGTCGTCAGGTACCTGATTTTTGAAGGAATTGGTTACCTCGAGATAATATCCAAATACTTTGTTAAATTTAACCTTGAGAGTCTTGATTCCGGTACGTTCTTTTTCTTCTGTTTCCAATTCCATAAGCCAGTTTTTGCCTTCGGTTTTGGCGTTTTTAAGTCTGTCCACTTCTTGGTTATAGCCATCCTTAATTAATCCGCCTTCTTTGATGGTTATAGGTGGTTCATCCACAATTGAAGCCTCAATAAGGGCACAGATATCACTAAGAGTGTCCAGATTATCATATAATTCCTTAAGTAAAGGAGACTTCATATTGGAAATTACATTTTTAATATGTGGAAGCATCATAAGGGAAGTTTTGAAGGATACCAATTCTCTTGGCCCCGCTGTTTTAGTGCTTATTCTTCCGATTAATCGCTCCAAATCATATACTGGATTAAGATATTCTCGAAGTTCTTCCCTGTCAATGTGGTTGTTAATAAGTTCTTTTATGGCATTCTGTCTTTTTATTATTTCATCCTTAGAAATAAGGGGCTGTTCAATCATTTTACGCAAAAGTCTTGCACCCATGGCTGTTTTGGTCTTATCAAGAACCCATAAAAGAGAACCGCGCTTCTGTTTTTCACGCATTGTCTCTACCAATTCCAGGTTACGCCTGGTGGAGCTGTCAATAATCATATATTTGCCAGTGGTATAAGGTGTAATTCCTGTTAAATGAGGCAGAGAATTTTTCTGGGTCTCATATAAATAATTTAAAAGAGCCCCTGCTGCCACCACACCGATTGGATAATCCTTAAGCCCAAGACCTTCTAATAATGAAACATTAAAATGCTCCATAAGGATTTTATTGGTATTATTATCGTCAAAATACCATGGCTCCATTGGAGACACAGTTATATTAAGTCTGTTGGTGATTTCGGTAATATCAATTCCACTGATATCAAAAGCTTCATTGCATATAATTTCAGATGGTGAAAATTTATTAATTTCATCCAAAACCTCTCGTGCCTCTTTAACCTCAGTAACAAGAAATTCACCTGTAGTAATATCACAGGACGCAAGTCCGATTGAATTACCCATATATGCAATGCACATAAGGTAATTATTTTTGTCCTCAGAAAGTGCACCGGGGTTAAAATTAGTTCCCGGTGTAACAATTTTGGTTACTTCTCTTTTCACAAGTCCTTTGGCTGTTTTGGGGTCTTCAACCTGTTCGCAGATTGCTACCTTGTAGCCTTTTTGCACAAGACGGTTAATATAGGTCTCAGCTGCATGATATGGAACTCCACACATAGGAGCTCTTTCCTCTAGACCGCAATCCCTGCCTGTAAGGGTTAATTCAAGCTCTCTTGAAACATTAACTGCATCATCAAAGAACATTTCATAGAAATCTCCCAGACGATAAAAGAGAACGCAATCTTTATATTCTTCCTTGGTCTCCAGATATTTTTGCATCATTGGACTAAGCTCTGCCATTTTGTTATCCTTCTTTTCGTTAGTTTAACGAGCAGCAATTACCTCTTCTGCTCTCTTTAATGCTTCATCAATATTAGCACAGAAATTATCTCTTCCTGCATCAATGTCAAACTTAGATTTTTTCATAAGTTTTAAAGGTTGTCCATTGACATGGGAGAAAATAACGGTTATGCCCTGTTTTTTGCATTTTTCAATAATTTCATATAGGGACTGAAGTGCACTTACATCAAGGGATGGCACACTTCTCATTCTTATAATTACAACCCTGGTGTCTTTATCCATTACAAGGTTCATAAATTTATCTGTCATACCAAAGAACATTGGTCCACAAATCTCGTAAACTTTAGTATGTTTTGGAATTGCTTTATATCTGATATTATGTTTGTCGTTTTCTTCATCAGGCTGGATTGCATCCCAGCTTTTGATTTCGTTGGTATCAGCAGCTCTCTTCATAAATAAAGCCGCTGCAACAATCATACATACTTCAATTGCTACAACCAAATCAAAGAAAACTGTCAGGAAAAATGTAAGAGCAAATACGAGGATATCACTCTTAGGTGCTCTTTTACACAGACGTACACAATTTCCTATTCCTGCCATGTTATAAGCTACCATAATAAGAATAGCTGCAAGTGCAGGCATTGGAATCCATGACGCATATGGCATAAGTAATAATAAAATTACAAGAAGCACAACTGAGTGTACCATACCTGCGATTGGTGTACGACCACCGTTTTTAATGTTGGCAGCAGTTCTTGCAATTGCTCCTGTTGCCGGAATTCCGCCAAACAAACCAGACATAATATTACCAATACCCTGTCCAATAAGCTCTGCATTAGAACGATGCTTGCTGCCAATCATTCCGTCAGCAACTACAGCGGACAAAAGTGATTCGATACTTGCAAGAATTGCAATGGTTAAAGCAGGACTCATAAGGTCTCTAATCATTCCAAGAGTAACCTTAGGTACTGAAATTGCTGGAAGCTTGGCTGATAAATCATAGTTAAGGCTTCCAATTGTAGCTACAGGCATATCAAAGCAATTAACCAATACGGTTGTAATAATAATTGCAATTAATGAACCCGGAATAGCTTTTACATATTTGAGCTTTTCAGGCAAAAGCTTCATAAGCATTGGCCAGAAAATCTGAATAGCTAACGCCACAATACCTATTATTAAAGCAATCCAATTAAGCTTTTCTATGTTTTTGCCAATAGCAATTACTTTCTGAAAAAATTCAGATGGGAGGGCTCCCATATCAATTCCCATAAAATCCTTAAGCTGTCCTACTGCAATTGTTACGGCAATTCCTGCTGTAAAACCAGTAGTAATGGTATATGGAATGAATTTAATAAGATTACCAAGCTTACATAAGCCGAAAATAATCATAAAAATTCCCGCCATAATAGTTGCAACAATAAGACCATCTATCTCGTACTGAGCTATTATTCCGTAGATAATTACTACGAAGGCTGCAGTAGGTCCACCAATCTGTACACGGCTTCCACCAAAAAAAGATATACAGAAGCCTGCAATAATTGCGGTATAAAGTCCTTTTTCAGGGCTTACACCTGAAGCAATTGCAAGTGCAATAGACAATGGCAAAGCAATGATTGCCACAATAATTCCAGAAATAATGTCCTTAATCAACTGGTCCTTTGTGTATGTTTTCATTACAGAAAACAACTTTGGTTTGAAATCTTTCATTTGTTTATCCTTCTTCTTTTTCTCCTAAATAGTAGAACCCCTTACTCTCTTTAAGGTGCACATTTACTATTTCTCCCACAAGGCTTTTATCCCCCGGAAAATGAACCAGGGTATTGTTGGAAAGTCTGCCTGTTACAAGCTTTGGATGCTGCTCATTAACATCTTCTACAAGTACCGGCATAACTTTGCCCACATCTCTTCCACAACGTTTAGAGGCACCTTCCCCTACGGCCTCTAAAAGCATATCAAATCGACGTTTGGTAATTTCTTCTGGAACCTGTCCCTCCATGCTGGCAGCAGGAGTTCCGATTCTTTTGGAATATATGAAAGTGAAAGCACTATCATATTCAGCTTTCTTAACCACATCCAATGTGTCCATAAAATCTTCCTCTGTTTCCCCAGGAAAGCCTACAATAATATCAGTAGTAAGTGCCACATCTGGTAATGCAGTTCTGATTTTATCCACAAGAAGTAAATAGTCTTCTTTGGTATAATGTCTGTTCATAAGTTTAAGAATTCTACTGCTTCCTGACTGCAAAGGCAGATGAATATGTCTGCAAATCTTCGGGGTAGTTCTCATAACCTCAATTAATTCATCTGACAAATCCTTTGGATGAGGCGTCATAAAACGAATTCTTTCCAGACCTTCAATTAGAGCTACTTCTTTTAGAAGCTCGGCAAAGGTAATTGGATTATCAAGATTTTTGCCATAGGAATTAACATTTTGTCCCAAAAGCATAACCTCTTTAACGCCTTCGGATACGAATTTTTCGATTTCTCTAATAATATCCTTAGGTTCTCTGCTTCGCTCCCTGCCTCTTACATAAGGAACAATACAGTAGCTGCAAAAATTATTACAGCCATATGTAATGTTAACACCGGATTTAAAGGAGAACTTTCTGGAATTAGGTAAATCCTCCACAATTTTATCCGTATCCTTCCATATGTCAATAATCATACGGTCTGAGCATAATCTGTTATATATAAGTTCTGCAAATTTGTATATATTGTGTGTACCAAAAACAATATCTACAAACTTATAGGTTGTCTTGATTTTTTCGATTTCATCCGGTTCCTGCATCATACAGCCGCACATGGCAATCATCATGTCTTTGTTTTTCTTCTTGGTTACGTTAAGGTGACCAAGTCTGCCATATACCCTTGTGTTGGCGTTTTCTCTTACGGAACAGGTGTTATATATAACAAAATCCGCCTGTTCATTATCCTGATAGCCAAAGCCAACTTTTTCCAATATTCCTGCAAGCTTTTCAGAATCTCTGGCATTCATCTGACATCCAAAGGTCTGAATATTATATGTGAGTTTTCTTCCTGCCTCATTAGCCTTGGCTTCTATTATTTCACGGACTTTATCAATAAAATAATATTGTCTTTCTGGCTCTGTTTCAGGAATAGTTACAATATTCTGATTCACATTATTCTCCTTATCTAATCTGGCCATTGCCGTATATTATGTATTTAGTAGTGGTTAATTCTTTAAGTCCCATAGGACCTCTTGCATGAAGCTTCTGAGTGCTGATTCCGATTTCTGCACCAAAACCAAACTCAAAGCCATCAGTAAATCTGGTGGAGGCATTAACATATACTGCTGCTGCATCCACTTCATCTAAAAACTTCTGTGAATTATTATAATCATTAGTAACAATAGTTTCAGAATGTCCTGTGTTGTATTTATTAATATGGTCAATTGCCTCATCAATATTATCTACTATTTTAAGAGATACGATATAATCAAGATATTCTGTACCATAATCCTCTTCGGTGGCCTCTGTAAGAGACGGAACAATAAATCTTGATTGTTCATCTCCTCTGATTTCTACATTTTTGGAAAAAAGTCTTTCAGCTAAAAGAGGTATAAAAGTATCGGCAATCTGTCTGTGTACTAAAAGCGATTCGCAGGCGTTGCACACACCAATACGCTGTGTCTTGGCATTCTCGATTATATCAAGTGCCATATTAAAATCACAGTTACTGTCCACATACACATGGCAGTTACCGGTTCCTGTCTCAATTACAGGGATTGTGGCATTGTTAACAACAGCCTTAATAAGACCTGCACCGCCTCTTGGGATAAGTACATCCACATATTCGTTAAGGTGCATAAATTCTGTTGTAACAGCTCTGTCGGTGCTTTCAATAAGCTGAATGCTGTCGGGATTAATATTACAACCTGCCAAGGCATTTTTGATTACTTTTACAATTGCCATATTGGAATTAATGGCATCACTTCCACCCTTTAAAATAACTGCATTTCCTGCTTTAAAGCAAAGTCCGAATGCATCAAGAGTTACATTGGGACGGGATTCGTAGATAATTCCTATTACACCCATAGGAACTCTCTTCTGTCCAATTGTAAGACCATTTGGTCTTTTCCACATACCTATTACTTCTCCTACAGGGTCATCAAGGGTTACAACTTGTCTGATTCCGTCGGACATCTGAACAATTCTGTCCGGAGTAAGCTTAAGTCTGTCAAGAAGCCCCTGCTTCATCCCTGCTTTCTCGCCATTTTCCATATCTATGGCATTGGCAGCAAGAATTTCATCTGTTGCATTTACTATGGCATCTGCAATAGCTGTTAAAGCATTATTCTTATCGTTAATTTTAAGTCTGGCAGTTTCTCTACTTGCTTTTACTGCCTTTTCGCCCATTAATTCTAATTCTGTCATATTAATTCCCTCTTTATAATTAATTTTTCTGTTATTACATAATCCATTGGTATATCATAACAATCTGATTCAAGCTCATCAAAAAGCTGAAAATCAAAGGCAAGACCAATTTTGGTAAGATTAGGATGTTTTTCTAAATACCTGTCGTAAAAACCTTTACCATAACCTGTCCTGTGACATTTTTGGTCAAAAGCATTACCGGGAACAATTATTACGCCCTCATTAGAAATACATTCAGGCAAGCCTTCTATAGGCTCTAAAATGCCCATATACCCGTTTCTTAGGTCGTTTGGTCCTGTTATTTCATAGAAACACATATTGCTTCCAATAACTCTTGGTAATGCAACCCTTATATTATTATCAAAGGCATAATTTAATAATAATTCTGTATTAACCTCATTACGAATGGCTGAATATATTAATAACAGCTTAGATTGTTTGAATTCACTAAGTGTAATCAGTATGTCAAAAATTACCCCTGAACGCTCTATACAAGTGGCTTCTGACATTTTTTTCCTCTCTATTGAGACAATTTGACGAGCTTCTTTTTTGGTAATCATTAATATCCAAATTCTCCTAAAATTGATTCGTCATTATCAATCCATGAGCTTACTTCGATTATTCGATAATCTGTCTTATTATCACGAATAACCACGTTCTTAATTCCGGCATTAATAATAGTTCTCTTACACATTGAACAGCAATTTGCATTTTCTACATATTCCATTGAAGGCAGTTCCAAACCGACCAGATATAATGTGCTGTCCATCATGGTTTCTCTGGAGGCGCTGATGATTGCATTCTGTTCTGCATGTACACTTCTGCATAATTCGTAACGCTCTCCACGAGGAATTTCTAATTTGGCACGAACACAGTAATTAAGGTCTGAGCAATTTTGTCTGCCTCTTGGTGCTCCCACATAACCTGTGGAAATAATCTCATCATTTTTAACAATTACTGCACCGTATAGCTTTCTAAGACATGTACCTCTCTGACATACTGCTTCTGCTATATCAAGATAATAATTATTCTTGTCTCTTCTGTTCATATTACACACCCCTATGATATATAATCATTAACATTAAAATTATCCGCCTTATTAGCCAAAAACAGTGTACCCACGTTCTCACCATCAATAATTTTCTGAATTACGTCTAAGTCCTCACTGTTAGCAATAACCATATCGGCTCCGGATTCTGTGGCAATTGTTGCTGCTGTTAGTTTGGCGGTCATTCCACCAGTTCCTACGCTGCTTTGTGAGCCTCTTGCCATTTCCTTAATGTCATCACTGATTGTTGGAACCACATCAATAAATCTGGCATCAGGATTAACATTAGGATCATCGGTAAATAAACCATCAATATCTGATAACAATATCAGTAAATCAGCATTAATCATTGCACATACAAGGGCTGAAAGTCTGTCGTTATCTCCAAATTCGATTTCGTATGTAGATATAGTGTCATTTTCGTTAACAACCGGAATGGCACCAAATTTGAACAACTCTTCAAAGGTGTTTTTGGCATTATTTAAACTATCCTCATTAAGAATAGTGTATTTGGTCATAAGAATCTGGGCAGCAGTCTGGTTATATTCTGCAAAAAGCTTCTGGTATGTCATCATTAGACGACACTGTCCGATTGCTGCACATGCCTGCTTCTCTGACAATACTTTTGGCTTTTCATTAAGTCCTACAGTCTGTCTTCCTACAGCAATTGCACCGGAAGATACCAAAACAATATCCTTACCCTCATTCTTAATGTCACATAACACTCTAACAAGTTTTTCTAATTTTCTATAATTAATATTGCCGGTACTTTCATGTGTAATTGATGAAGAACCGATTTTAACTACAATTTTTTTCTTATCTTTTAATAGTTCTCTAAAATTCTTTTCCATATATATCTCCTCTATCTAGTAGCAACTGCTTCAAAAACCTTAATTCCATCCACTGCTGCTGAGGTAATTCCTCCTGCATATCCCGCACCTTCACCGCAAGGGTAAATTCCAATAATTCCAACGCTAGAAAGGTCGTCCCCTCTAAGCATACGAATTGGTGAAGATGTTCTGCTCTCCACGCCAGAGAATACTGCGTCATACATATCAAATCCATTTATCATTTTATCAAAAGATTTCATTCCGTCAATAACAGATTCGCATATAAATTCAGGAAGAATTTCTCTTAAATTGGCTGGAACAGTCTTTCCTTTTGTTGAAGGGATAACACTGTTATAGCCCGTTGATGAAATTCCTTTTTGAAAATCACCATTAAGCTGATAAGGAATTGCTCCTTTTCCTTCTCTGAATGCAGCTTTTTCTAATTCCCTTTGAAATTTTACTCCGTCTAAAACATCATTGCAATAGAAATCTTCTGGAGATACTGTAACAATAATGGCACTATTTGCATTAGCACCGCCTCTGTCTGAATAACTCATACCATTAACACAGGTATAACCTTCTTCTGAAGAAGCATTAACAACATATCCACCAGGGCACATACAAAAAGAATATACCCCTCTTTCGTTAGATGCCTTGGCTGTTACCTTATAAGAAGGTACGGGCAAATTATTTAATTTCTTAGAACCATATGCAAATTCATTAATAAGACTTTGAGGATGTTCTACTCTAAGTCCTACGGCAAAAGCCTTACTTTCCATTATAAGTCCTCGGTCTCTTAACATAGAAAAAGTATCTCTCGCGCTATGTCCAATGGCAAGAATCAGGCTATCGCATTCATATTCCTCTGTGGAATTAATTGTAACACCTTTAATTCGACCATCTGATACATGAATATCTGTAAGTTTGGTATTAAAATTAACTTTGCCACCAAGTCTTTCAATTTCGTTTCTAATATTAAAAACAACTTTTTCAAGAATATCCGTTCCAATATGGGGCTTTGCATCGTACAAAATCTCTCTGGGTGCACCAAACTCCACAAAGGTCTCCAAAACCTTACGAATTCTGCCGGATTTTTCTTTCACAACTGTGTTAAGTTTGCCGTCAGAAAAAGTTCCTGCGCCACCTTCACCAAACTGTACATTAGTCTCCGTGTTCAATATTCCATTTTCCCAAAAGGCATTAACGATTTTGGTTCTTTCATGCACAGCACTGCCACGCTCAAATAAAACCGGTTTAAAGCCTGCCCTTGCAAGAAACAATCCTGCAAATAAGCCTGCCGGTCCGGTTCCGATTATAATAATCTGTCTATTTGTGTCAGTACTGGTTACATTAAAACAATATTTACCCTCGTTAATTGACATAATATTGTTATTGTGAATTCTTTTTAAAATCTCTGCCTCAGAAAAATTAATTGGACTAACATTAATACTGTACACATACAGCAGTTGTTCTTTTTTTCTGGCATCTATGGACTTTTTAATAATTTCATATGTAAATTTAGAATCAGGCTTTAATTTAAGAGTCTTACGAATTAGAGCTTCTAACTGTTCGACCTGTGCGCTAATATCTAATTTAAGCTGATTAATTCTAATCATTGATTGTCTCCTGCTACTTTTCCGCTGGCAAATGCCCATGTAAGATTATATCCTCCGCATTTGCCATCCACGTCTAAGATTTCTCCTGCAAAATAAAGTCCTTTTACAAGCTTGGACTCCATTGTATCAAGGTTGATTTCTCCTAAATCCACGCCACCCGCACATACCTGGGCATTGTCAAAGCCATTGGTATCCTTAGGAATGACATTAAATGTCTTAATTAAATTAACCAGACGTGTAATATTGTCGGAATTAACATCAATGCATTTTAAAGATGGTTTCAGATTACATTCTTTAATAATAACATTGGCAAGTTTTTTATTAAGAATACCTGATAGAGCCATGGAAAGCTCCATATCCGGGTGATTATTCGCAACACCGGATATAAAATTATGTAATTCCCTATTGGTGTATTCTGATATAAAATCAATTTTAATGACCGGGGTTCTGCCTTTATCAAGGATTCTTTTCACCACTCGGCTTAACTGAAAAACAGGAATTCCTGAAATCCCATAACCGGTCAGCTGTAATTCTCCTTGTTCTGTAGTAATGCACTGGTTGTCCACCATTACAGAAAGCTTCGCCTGACATCTAACACCCTGAAGCTCTTTGTAAAAGCTTTCTTTGCAGATTAACTGCACAAGGGCAGGAATTACTTTAATAATTGAATGTCCAAAATCTCTTGCGTATCGATAACCACTGCCATCAGACCCTGTCTTAGGGGCACATTTTGAACCACAGGCAAGTATAAGCTTATTACTTGTAATTGCTTTATCGCCAAACTTTACAGTAAATATGTCTGAATGAGTAATTGTGGCATTTCCGGCACCTGTATATACAGTAATATTAAGTCTGATAAGCTCTGTTCTAAGGCTGTCAAGCACCATGGATGCCTGTTCAGAGCGAGGATATATATATCCATTCTTATTGGTAGTGAGCACACCTAATTCGCCAAAAAAGTCAATTATATTTTCCGGCATAAACTGTTCAATTACACTGTAGAAATTCTCTTTTCTCCCGGTGTAATACCATTCTGGTGACATGTTTAAATTAGTTATATTACATTTGCCATTGCCGGTTGATAAGATTTTCTTGCCAACCCGGTCCTCATGTTCCACAAGGCAGACTTTAAGGCCTTTTCTGGCTGCAAAAATTGCTGCAGTCATTCCTGCCGGTCCTGCCCCAATGATTATTGTGTCAAATCTCATTATTGTTCTCCGTTATCAGTTGTATCTTCATCAAATTCATATGTTATTGCACTACCATCAATTGAATAAATAATATCCACCGACTCATGCATAGTCTCCTCTTCACTATATTCTTCGGCGGGAGTGGTCTGGGGCATAACATAATCTCTTTCCTTTAAATTAATTAAATTCTCATCAAAACTAAAAAAGCTGTAGCCAAAGGTGTAACAAGCAATTGCTACAATGATTAAAGCACCTATAATAAATAATTTTTTCATATTATATTAATATATCCAAATTATTTATTAAATATTCCTATTATCTGAAAATTTTCAAAGCATTAAGAATTGCTTCCTGCTTGCTTTCCATTATCTTAGCCTCATCCTCTTCCATATGGTCATAACCCATTAAGTGAAGCATACTGTGTGCAATTAAAAAAGCATACTCCCTTGTAACGCTATGTCCATATTCATTGGCCTGTTCCTCTACTTTATCAAGGGAAATTAAAATATCTCCAAGCATTAATTCCCCTGTTTCAGGATTAAAACATTCATCCATCTCTTCAAGAAAATCAAATTCTCCCGGAACATCATAATCCACCAATGGGAAAGATAAAACGTCCGTAGGCCTGTCCATATCACGAAATTCCTTGTTAACCTGATGTATGCCATCATTATCGGTTAATGTAAGGCTGATTTCCGCCTCGTAAGGGCATTTTTCGTAATCAAGTGCATAGTTAATAACCTTATCGGCAATTTCTTCGTAATTAATGCCCAAATCCTTATTATATTCCTGTTCAAGAATTATTGTCATTTGGTACGTTTCCTTCCCTGTGTATTCTTAGAAGCTGTTGTCTTAGCTTCGTATTGGTCATATGCTTCTACTATTTTCTGAACCAGTGGATGTCTTACCACGTCCTTACTGCTTAATTTGACCATTCCGATACCTTCTACTCCCGATAACACCTTAAGTGCCACATCAAGTCCGCTGGTAACATCCTTTGGTAAATCCTTCTGAGTTAAATCACCGGTAATAATAACCTTAGAGCCAAAGCCAATTCTGGTTAAAAACATCTTCATCTGTGCCGGTGTAGTATTCTGTGCTTCGTCCAAAATAATATATGCATTATCAAGGGTTCTACCTCGCATATATGCCAGAGGAGCAACTTCAATTAATCCTTTTTCAGAATTGTGTAAAAAACTCTCAGCCCCCATTATCTGATACAGAGCATCATATAAAGGTCTAAGATATGGGTCGATTTTGCTCTGTAAATCTCCTGGTAGGAAACCCAATTTCTCTCCTGCTTCAATTGCCGGTCTGGTAAGAATAATTCTGCTGACCTCATTGTTCTTAAAAGCAGAAATAGCCATTGCCATTGCAAGATAGGTCTTACCTGTTCCTGCTGGACCAATTCCAAACACAATCATTTTCTTGCGGATTTCATCTATATATAGCTTCTGTCCCATTGTTTTTGGCTTAATAGGCTTACCTGTAATTGTCCTTGCCACAATATCCTTATCTATTTCTGTAAGGGCTTCCGTATTACCTTCCATTGATAAAGAAAGTGCATAGTCCACATTTTGTTCTGTTATGGTGTTGCCTCTTTTGGAAAGCTCCAAAAGCTCTGTAAACACCTCGGCAGCTCTTTTGCACGCCATATCACCTCCGATTATCTTCATCTCGGAGTCCCTCATAATTATAGTAACTTTAAGGGTCTTTTCTATTTTTTTAATATAGGCATCGTAATTTCCGAAAATATTTCTACTATGCTCCAATGGTATGTCAATAATATTTTCTGTAATACTCATTCTGTTTTAGTCCCTTCTGATTCCTCTGTAATTATTGGTTCTTCATAGGTTATTGCCTGCTCTTTGACATTAATTGTTCCACTTGCACACCCTTCGAGACCATTCAGGTCTATTTTAACACTATTACCTGTGATTTGAACACCATTTTCTATTAAAATATTAAGATAATTATTAAGATTTTCTTCTAAAAGCATAGTAAGATTTTCATCTGAGTAGCTTTTGTTAACTATTTTGTACTCTCTATAATATTTATATCCATATAAAATCGGTACAAAATTGTTTTCTATAGTATAGTCCACCACCACATCATAATTTTCATATTTACATTTAAAATTTGTTTCAATTTCCCTGTTTCCTATTCTTACAAGCTCCTCTTCCATAACATTTCCAGTATATTCTTTTTCTGTATAATCTCTCTTAATTATGTCAGTATAGTCATAGCTGGTGTTAATTACTATATCAGCATCCGCATTAGTATATACCACCTTCACTTCTTCACCGTATTCATTGGCACATACTACCTTGGAGGTTACCAGCACATCTCCTTTTTTTACCTCATCTCCTGGTTTAACAATGGCAGTTCCTGTTCTCACAAGGATGGATTCTACAACCCCGTCTTTTGTAGCTACTATGTCACGGACAGCCGTTTCATCCGCCATTATAGGGTTGGAGTTATTTTCTTTTAAATCAATTGTAAGCTTTGTCCCTTCAACAGAAACGGATACCCAGATTACTTTATCAAAGCTTTCTCTTATAGCACTTTCAAGTTCTTCTGAATTTATAAGCGCGACTGCTCCGGTTTTAATATTATTCTCTGTTAAAAAGTCCAGAATAACCTCATCAGAATAATACAGATTGCCATTAATTTCTATTTTCCATAAGAAATTACTAAGAAAAAATAATCCTCCAATAAAAATTAATATTCCTAGCAAAAGCCCATAACGATTGCGATTATTGTTAAGCCAGAACCATGTCCCCCATTTTCTTACAATTCGCACCTTAATACAGGTGGTTTTAATATATTCTTTGGAGCATTTATAATCATCAGCATTCATTTCAAAATAATATGTGTTATTAATACATCTGATGTTATTAATGGGAATCTTATGATGATGACATATATTAATATATCTTTTCACTCCGATTCCCGTTGCTTCCAATTCTATATTCTTGCTAAGAAGGCTATTACTCATTCACTGCCCTCCTTAAGACAGATTGATTTAATCACACCACTGATTTTTAAATCGTTTTTATTAAAATATTCTATTTGTAATTTTTCACCGGATAAGATTATTGTTTCTCCTTTGGCTTTTATGGTTGTCTCGGTTTCTGTTAAGGAGATAATTGAAATAAAATTTTCTATATATACCTCTTTGGTGCCGTGTATTGTTATAATGGAATAATTTTCACGAAATTGATTGATAATTGAAGCCATATATTAATCTTTTTTTATTAATATATGGCTTTAGTGATTATTTTATGTTAAGTAAATAAAGCTTTCCTACGTTGTCAACAAGGTATATTTCTTTCTTCTCTGTATTAGCGGATATCTTAACATATTTTATATCAATTTTTGTTTTTTTTGAAATTCTGTAAATTTTCTCCCAGTTAGTTCCACCGTCATTTGTCTCCAGAAAATATGTTCTTTGAAATGAACCTAACGTGGAATTTGTCTGTTCGCATAAAAACATAAATCCGTTATCAGAATTCAAATAAACCGGTGTATCATATACATAATGCGTTGAATCCTGCTCAAGATTTAAATTACATTCGGTCCAATTCACTAAATCAAAGCTTTCAAACATTGTAGTATTAATTACATTTCCACGAAAATCAGTAGTAATATATGCAGTTCCTTTTGGTGAAATATAAAAACCATTAACATAACTGTTAATTTGAGCTACATCTGAATGAAAGCTAAAAGTCCTGCAACCATCATCGGTATAATATAGCTTTATTTTAATTGGATTAGCACCACTACAATATAATAGATATCCCTCTTTTTCATTAATCATGCTAAGATAAGTTCCATAATTACCATATTCTGCCGGAATACTTGTGCTATTCCATGTTATGCCAGAGTCAAAAGTAGATGAAATAATAATTTCGCTTTCATAATATCTCATTAAATAACAGGTATTTTTGTCATAGAAAAATACATCAACATTTGATTTTTCAGTAATATCAACAGGTATATTAATAGCATTAAAATTATTGATTCCATCATTAGTATGTAACAATTTATTATCAAGGGTCAAAGCCCATCCGTAATCACCATACAATTGCAAATCTTGTATATTCTCAATTGTATTAATCTGCATGATAGGTATAGGATTATTATCTTCTATGTTTATGTTGAATAATAATATTAATACAGAAAATATTAAAAAACAAATTAGTTTTATCGTTTTTTTCATTATTACCATCCCTCTTAAATTATAAAAAAGGTGTATACAGCGTATACACCTTAACTCTCCGTTACAATACGGATATAAACATTGTAAATTAGTTGTATTTACGTTTTCTAGCAGCCTCTGATTTCTTCTTGCGTCTTACGCTTGGCTTCTCATAATGTTCTCTCTTACGAATCTCCTGCTGGATTCCTGCCTTAGCACAGTTTCTCTTGAATCTGCGTAATGCACTATCCAATGACTCGTTCTCTTTAACGATTACATTTGACATTTCACACCTGACCTCCCTCCAGCTGTAAGATTAGTGCAACACAACTGTTTGGGTATAATGTCGTAGAAAATACTTCTGACGACTTGCACGACTACTATTATATCACAATATTTCTATTCGTCAATTACTTTTTAAAAAAATTAATTAATCCTCCATCATTTTTTTGAATGCGCGTTTTATTTGCTTTCTTACTTCATATGGTATTGTGGTTTCAGGTTCACTTGAGTATAACCTTTTACCAACCCACTGTTTCTGAATGAGAATTTCGTATAGTTCCTTTAATTCTTCTTTGCTATCGATGTAATTATAGCATTAATAAATTTTATATAATTCCAGCTATGATTAGTTCTTGACTAATTTTTCCTGCAATTCCTATAATAGTTGCTACACCATAAGTTCCCAACAATTTAGGTTCGTTTGAAATTTCATTTCCATACTCATCAAAAAATTTTCCTTTACCAATACTATAAAAACCACAACTATCAATATTAAAGTTCTCATTATAATGTTCAATGTTATAAAAATATCCTCGTGTCCAATATTCTTTCCCCACAATTTGTGGCGGTATCAATAGCTCATCATAACCTATTCCGTTACTAATACATTCCTTTATATTCACTCCTTCATTAAAAATAAATATCAGTAACAAATCTTCTCCATTAATATTGTTAATATGGTTATTAACTACAAGACCATAATAGAATAAATCTCCCATTGGATTAACTTTAAATATATCTCCTATTTCAGGATATATTTTTTTCATTTTAATAACTTGTAGTTGACATTTAGATACATCTAAGTTATCAAGTTTTTCTTTTATTTCATTGGGTAACTTTTCATATCTTTCATTCCAGCGATTTGAAATTATGTTATTATTTATATTTTTTAAATCAACCATAACTTTTTATCCTACTTTCCCAAATATTGATTCGCCCAATTAAGTGCATCTTGATAATATTTATTATTCTGACCTATACTATTAATCTTGTTTAATTCATTCGGTCCGTTTTCAATAAAATATTGTTCAATCGCCCTAGCTTGATTTTTTGTTAAGTTTTCATATTGTATTTCCAAATCTAAGAAACTTTTTCCATTTTTATTATGTTGAGCTAATCGAGCAAGCTTTGTTTGCTTTGTAATACCTGTATATTTTGGATAATTGTTCTTATCAATTCTGAAATACACTTTATTATCAGAGCTACCTTTGTTTATCCATTCATCAAATCCTAGTGTTTTGGTTTTACTACCACTCGTTGCATCATCCACCATATTAGCAACATCATCTGTCTTATCAAGCACATCATCTACAACAGTCTGTTTTGCTTTAGATGATATATTACCACAAGACTTATATCTATTATACTTTAATGCTTGTGAAAATCCATATGAGGTCACACCAAATAATCCACCAACAGAACCATCCATCAACTATTCCACATTTATTTCTACAAATGATACTCCAGTAATATTTTCTAGTTCTAATATGCATTTTAGTTTTTCAGATATAAATATGGGTATTTCTTGTCTATTTGCAAGTTTAAACATATCCGCATCCTCTGTTTTGTTTGAATAAATTCCATATTTACTTACAGTATAAATTGAGCCTATACCATCAATATACGTTTCAAAATATTTAGACTTATGTAAACATAGAGCATCAACAACTTTAATAATATTAGCAACATAATACTCTTTTGTTTTTTTTTCATCATCTTTTTCTTTTATATTAACTGAAAAATACTGTATATCTGTATTAATTGTTTCCAATATTCTTTTAAATTTTGATGAAATTAAAAACCACCCTTTATCATTAAAAAGGTAATCCGTCCATATGTTACCTTCATCTTTTATATAATAAAATTCAAATCTGTCATCCCAAAATTCGAATATTTTACCAGTAACTAATGAATTTTGATTAATTTCAAAATCATTTTCATAATGGCATATAATATTTCCGTTCATTTTCATATCAAAAGATAACTTATAATACTTCATTTTATCCTCCAAATTTCCAATAATTCTTATTGTGGTTTCGGGTTCACTTAAGTATAACCTTTTACCAACCCACTGTTTCTGAATTAGAATTTCGTATAGTTCCTTTAATTCTTCTTTGCTATCAATGTAACTATAGCATTGGTCATAGCTACAGTCATCAATCCATTGCATCTTTGATTTTGAAGTATATGAGAAACATGACCATAAATGAAAGTTGGATATTTCGTCAGTTTGGGTATCGAAGTGACAGCTCCTATCTGTTCAAACAAAAAATCTTTAAAGCATTTATGCTCGGACATAATAAATATGGCTGTATTATTGCCTACATCTATTTCCAGTCCCATATCATCATAAAAAGGCCCCATATCCGTTGTTAGTAAAATCATTTTCTCAACTAATGCCGCCGAATAAACGTATTCTTGATTATTAACACAAGCAATTATTTTGTTGTTGATGAAATTCAATGTATCTTCGGACTCTATTCTTATATACGTCATATTAGTCTCCATTATAAATGCTAAACAAATATAGAATTAATCCAAATCGCCTTTAACTCATTAACGTCATTAAGTATAATAATTGTATTTTTATTAATTTTTACTCCTTCATCATTTTTCTGGGTTATAGGATTACCAATGCAAAACCATCCGTTTTTTTTGTTATAATATGATGTCCACATATCGTCTTTATCAATTCTCCACGACAATCCTGCTTTATAATTACCAATTAATTTTAATTCTCCATTTGATGCATTTGGAGCTATTAATTTTTGTTCAATCCAACTTTCCTTCGGACTAAATCCCCAAACAGACTTAACCATCATATCTTCCGAATCCACACCTAGATTCATGTATGCCATAGATATATTTATATCTGTATTATTCAAAGGGAAAGAATCAAAAGCGTTGTCTTTTGCTGAATATTGTACATAAGCAGTATCATTTGATTTGCTTTTTAATATAATAAATTTCAATATATCTCACCTTCTTTTATTATTGTGCCACAAAATTAAAATGAACTACCGTATTTGTACTTGTATCAACCACCAATTCGCATGTGCCGGAAGAACCTCTAAATGTCCCCGTTACATTCCATCTAAGACCTGATTGTAATACGACATCCTTAACCGGAGTTTTAGACTCCATAATTTCTTTTAACAAAAGTGTTGTTCCATCTGAGTCAATATATGGTCTTGATATTTCACCTGCATTTGGCCCTTTTTTTATAATATCATTCATATGATTTTTAACTGTTTGTGACATTTTTAATTGTTCAGCATTAGGAATACTTCTTGTTGAATTAGCTAAATCATCCACCATATTAGCAACATCATCTATCTTATCCATTGCATCATCCGCAACATTCATCTTAGCATTCTTGGATATATCTCCACATTTGGCATAATTTTGGTATTTCATCATTTGAGAAATACCATATGTTGATAATCCTGCAATACTTCCGACTGCTGCATCTAACATCATAGCACTAGGATCTGCTGCAGCTTCAAGGGCATCGTTAAACATTTGTTGTGGAACTTTTGGTTCTGTAAATACATACGTTTCCGCTTCAGCTTCTTTTAAAACATTTGCTGTTATACTAGTAACAAATTCCTTAGATGACCTATATGTCAATCCGGTGTTAACTGCAGCAGTTGCTCCACCTACAACAAGCGCAGTTGCAGAGGTTGGACCGAATGCTGTAATTGTACCAGCAGCCGCAAAAGTGGATAATCCCATTATAGTACTACCAGCAACACTACCCAAAAATGCATCTCTTGTGACAATCCAACCATTAACATCTCCATTATTCTCTTCTTTTTGTTTCTCATAACTAGTTGTTCCAGCATATATTCCGCCACCTACACCACCAACAACAGCGCCGATAATTACAGGTATCAAAAATACTGGTAAATGTCCGCTCGGGTCAATAAATGCCCCCGGATTATTCTGTACATAGGTATATCTATTAAGCGATTGTGGATTTTCGATATTTCCTAAGTAACTGTCAACAGTTGTAAAACGACCGTTTTCTGTATCATAATATCTTGCCCGAAGATACTGTAGCTTGATTATAGGATTAGTATCCTCTGCATTATATCCGTAAAAGGATTTAAATTAAAATATAGTAAATACCCAAAATTGCATATGTAAAATATTAATTTATATTCTTTGTAATTGGTACTTTTTTACTTGTTCATCAATAAATGTTTTTAATTTGGACAATAAATAATTCATATTTTCTTCATAACTGTGCTGTGATGGGATATATTTATCATTTGTCGGCATATATGGAATAAAGCTTTCCATATCCATTGGATAATCAAAATCAGCATATATTACCTCAATTAAATCAAATAATTTATTCGTGTTTTTTTCTGTATCATACAAATAAATTATAATTGCAATACGAATTTTATCTTTTACAACTTTCAAGCTACTATCCGTTTTATCAGAATCGCTAAGTATTTTCTCGATACATTCTAATATATCTAATTTGTTAGTTAAATTCCAAGCTAACTCTAACTCTTCTTCTGAAACCTGATCATTGCATTCTATTTTTCTATATGCAAACTTTTTAGCAGTATCAATACTTAAAAAATCACATTTAATACCATAATAAACTATATTCCAATCTAACGTCATTTTAATATTATCAAATATATCAATTCCATACATAATATTCCTCCTAAGGTTGAGCATTAGGTTTTCCT